>DAIRTB010000019.1:1383-13175 GCA_036804105.1 Bacteroidota bacterium
ATGGATTTTGAGCAGATCGAAAATGTTGGACTCCCCGATTATATTAAAATGATAGAACTTAAAACCTCAGTTCTATTGGGATGCTGCATGAAAATTGGCGCTTTAGTTGGAGGTGCATCTGAAAAAGAAGCCGATTTGCTTTATAGTTTCGGATTAAATACTGGAATTGCATTTCAAATACAAGATGATATTTTAGACGTTTTTGGTAATCCTGAAAAATTTGGAAAAATTCCTGGAGGCGATATAATAGCAAATAAAAAAACATGGTTGATGCTTAAAGCTATGGAACTTTCAAAAAATGAAGAAACAGAAATTCTAAAACAAGCTTACTTTCTAAATGCTTACAATCAACAAGAAAAGGTTTCGAAAGTTACAGACCTTTTTGAATCTCTTGGTGTACGAATTCTAGCAAACTACGCAATGAATAATTACCTTAATATTGGTTTTGATGCACTTAATCAACTTAATATTTCAGAAAATAAGAAACAAGACCTCAAAGAATTTGCTCAATATTTGGTTCAAAGAGAAGAATAAACTCCTAAACACTAAAAGAATCGGTTTAATGGCTTGGTTAAGTAAATAATTTCAGCTACATAATTTTTAAAATAATTTCTTCTAACATTTTTAAAGTTAGTAACAAAGGAATAATGAATGTTTGTAAAAAAACATCTTATAAAAATAATAAAATTTTTATTAAATTAATCTTAATACATTGAAATGGTTTGGTTTATAATCTTTCCACCAAATATTCAGAAGAGATAGAAAGGTGATCTAAAAATAAATAAAACCTCATAAAGCTTATTTAAAGCTATTTCGATATGTTGAATTCGGATTTAAAAGACTTATTTCCACTGTCCGAATTCAGAGTTTTAATAAGTTTATTTTCTATTAAATTTCTTTAAACCTTACACAAAACCAACGTAATGTCTTAGGTTTGCATAAACACACAAAAAATGCACACCATTATTGGAGCGGGGGGAAATGTTGGTAATTTGCTAGCAAAAGATCTAAATCTGTTGAACAAAGAAATAAAACTAGTAAGTAGAAACCCCAAGCAAGTAAACAAAACAGACAAACTTTTTGCTGCAGATATGCTTGACAGGAAGGCAATGAAATCTGCTTTGTCAAATACCGAAGTAGCCTATTTAGTAGCTGGTTTGCCGTACAAAACCAAAATCTGGGAAGAAGAATGGATGGCTTGTATGAGAAGTGTTGTAGACGCTTGCAAATTGCATGGGTCTAAGTTGGTTTTTTTCGACAATATGTACATGTACAATCCAGCATTTTTAGATAATCTTACAGAAGAAACACCCATTAAACCAGTTAGCAGGAAAGGAATGGTAAGGGCAAAAGTTGCTCAATATTTGCTCGACCAAATATCTATTGGAAACATTGATGGAATGGTAGTAAGATCTGCAGATTTTTATGGCCCTGAGGCAAAAAATAGTGTATTAACCAGCCTGGTAATTAATAAACTAAAAGATGGTAAAGCCGCACAGTGGCTTTATAATGATGATAAAATACATAATTTCACTTATTTACCTGATGCCGTTAAGGCAATATCATATTTAGTAGACCAAAAAGATAGTTGGAATCAGATATGGCACTTACCAACTACAAACGAAAGACTTACAATCAAAGAAATTGTTGCACTCACTGCAAATTTGATAAATAAGCCAAACAAACTGAATTTATTATCACCAAGTACAATTAATTTATTAGGGCTGTTCATTTCAAATTTAAGAGAAGTAAAAGAAATGAGTTATCAGTTAAAGGAAAATTATTTTTTCAATTCTGATAAAATAGCCTCAAAATACGGTCTTTATGCAACTCCATATGCAGAAGCAATAAGTAACTGTCTAAATAAAACCACCTAGATTAGTCCAGTTAAACGTTTTCTAAGGTCTTTTTACAAAAAGAGAGACTTAATAAACCTCTTTGTAGTATTTTTGGACAATTCATGAAACTAATAAAACAGACTTCCTTATTTATTTGGTTTTTTTGCATGTGGCACTTCAACACCCTAGCACAAAACCAAGTTATTTTAAACGTAGAAATAGGCAGACAGGAACCATCTTTTGGTTACAATTTTTGCTCTGAAATAAACCAAATTATTCGCCCTTTAATTCTTCAAAACACTTTACCATTTTATACCGATATTAGTAAAGACATTCAATTATCGGGAGACATTCTTAGCAAACTTGAAGAAACTAATGGCGTTTCTTTTTTAAAATCTAATTTGTATTTGTTTGAAACCTGGACTTCTAAAGGCAAAGAAACTTTTACCACTACTGTTGGAATTAGCTTTTACGCCATAGATTCTGTGGGAGATTTGGTTAGCTTCGGGTATGTAGATTTGAATTCCATTAGATCTTTATTAGCCAATATTTCACTTACTACTCAAGCAGATGGCTACTATCCAGTTTCTGCTTTAGTTGGCCTTGAGCACAAATTATTTACTTATCAAATAGAGAACTTCAATGGTAAACCGCTCAGAAGCACCAAAAAGAAAGAAAAACTCAAAAGAACTTTTATCAACCCTAAGACTTTAAAAGTAACTCAACCACTTAGCGAAGAGAAATTAATTCGATACCAGATTGCAGCAGAAGATTCAATATCAGACAAAAACTATGCGCTTTACTTAGCCTTTAATGATTTCTTCGCTCAAAATCCAGAAGAAGCGCTAAATTTGCTTGCTATCAGCAATAAACAAGTAAGCATTAAACAAATATCTAAATGGAAAGTAAAAAGCATCAGTGCATATGATATGTGGAAAAAAGATGCTGACTTAATTCAAAAACCTATTCTTTTAAGACTTGAATTTAACAATGGTCAGGTTGCAGATTCTATTAGTTTAAGCTATTTTCAATCTCAAGAAATTAGCATCGACAATTATCCACTTGCAAAGTTTTTAGCGCTAAAACAATTTAATTATCAAATTACGAGCATCAACTTCCAACCCATTTTAGCAGAACAAGCTCATATTTATAAACGGGCGCTATTAGAAACCGATTGGACAGAAATAAACAAATTTGTTAGACTTGAAAAATCAGATACTTATGAACAAAATTAAGTTTGGAACCGATGGCTGGCGTGCCATTATTGCCGACGATTATACTGTAGAAAACGTTAGACGTGTTGCAGAAGCAACTGCCGATTGGCTTTTCACACTCAGTGACCAACCAAATTTGTTAATTGGTAACGATTGCAGATTTGGAGGAAAACTATTCATACAAACTGCGGCTTGTGTTTTAGCTGAAAAAGGAGTTAAAGTTGTAATTGCAAGCAATCCATTTGTTTCTACTCCTATGATTTCTTTAGGTGCAAACAAATTGCAAACTACTGCAGCTGTAATAATAACTGCAAGCCACAATCCACCAACCTATAATGGTTATAAGTTAAAAGCTAATTTCGGCGGACCAGCGCTTCCAGAAATGATTGATGCGGTTGAAAGTAGAATTCCTGAAAAGCCTACTCTTGAAATCAAATCTTTCGATCACTACGAAAAAGCAGGCATGTTTACCTACATTGATTTAGAAGATATGTACGTTGCAGAAATTGAGAAATCGTTCGATCTTGAAGCAATTAAAAACTCAGGATTTAACCTTGCTTTCGATGCAATGTATGGTTCAGGACAGAATGTAATTAAACGCATTCTACCAGATGCAACCATGTTGCATTGCGAATACAACCCAAGTTTTAACGGTCAAGCACCAGAACCAATTGCCAAAAACTTGGTAGAACTTGCTACCCTTATAAAAAATAATGACGATATAAAACTTGGGCTAGCAATTGATGGCGATGCTGATAGAATTGGCTTATTCGATGAGAATGGCGTTTTTGTAGACTCGCACAATATTATTTTATTATTGATTAATTATCTCCACAAAAACAAAAACTTAGGTGGAAAAGTAGCAGTTTCATTTTCTTGTACAAGCAAAATTGGGAAACTAGCAAGACACTATAACCTCCCTGTTGAAATAACCAAAATTGGCTTCAAATACATTTGTGGCATAATGGTAGACGAAGATGTTTTGGTTGGTGGCGAAGAAAGCGGTGGTATTGCAATTAAAGGTTTTATACCTGAGCGTGATGGCATTTGGATTGGTCTGACCCTTTTCGAATACATGGCAAAAACTGGAAAAAATCTTAACCAACTCTTAGAAGAGGTTTATGAAATTACCGGAACTTTTTCAGTTGAAAGAAACGACCTTCATCTAAAAGAAGAGAAAAAACAAGAAATTATAGCTAACTGTAAATCTGGAGCTTATAATAATTTCGGCAATTATAATATTGAAGGTTCAGAAGATCTTGACGGATTTAAATACCATTTAGGAAATGAGCAGTGGGTTATGATTCGCCCATCAGGAACTGAACCCGTATTGAGAATCTATGCAGAAGCTGCAAATCAAACAGAGGCCTTCAAGATTCTAGACGCAACTGTAAAAACCATTACTGCATAAGATGATTGGACTAAAAACCAGTCTTCTCATCCTAATTATACCGCTTTTGTGCCCGGCTTTTAGCTGGGCACAACCTTTAAATAATAGTTCGACCCTCAGTTTTTGGGAACCTGATTCTGTACCCAATAAGAAAAGATATCTTCCACTAACTGTTGGACTAATTGGTTTAGAAACAGGAGGTATTCTCGGTTTAAGCCAGCTTTGGTACAAGAATTATCCTAAGCAACCTTTTTCCTTTTTTAATGATAATAAGGAATGGCAGCAAATAGATAAAGTTGGCCATTTATACACAGCCTACCATTTCGGAAAATTCGGCATTCATATGTATAAGTGGGCAGGATTAAATCAACAACAAGCAGCTTGGGCAGGAGGATTTCACGGTTTTGTATTCCTAATGGCAATTGAAGTTCTGGATGGATACTCTGCTGGTTGGGGATTTTCTACGGGAGATTTAATTGCAAATACTGCTGGTTCTGCTCTAGCAATTGGGCAACAACTAGCCTTCGATGAGCAACGCCTCTTTCTCAAATTCAGCTTTGCTCCTACCCCATTTGCCAACCAAAGACCAGATGTTCTTGGAAGCAGCTTTATTGAACAGTTTCTAAAAGACTATAACGGACAACGTTATTGGTTGTCCTACGCACCTATCAAAAAAACGCCTTGGCTTTGTATAAGTGGAGGTTATGGTGCTACTGGAATGTATGGAGGAATGGAGAATCCACCACCCTTTCAAGATGTAGATCGCTATCGCCAATATTATTTCTCTTTAGACATCAATTTTGAGAAAATCCAAACCAATAGTAAAGGGCTGAAAATGCTATTTTATGGCCTAAATATGATTAAAATGCCATTTCCTGCATTGAGATTCGATAAAAATGGAGTAGGAATTTCCCCACTATCGTACTAAACTATAATCCCAACCAAGATAACGCAGCCTTATAATTTAGGTGCTCTTTGGTATCTTCGTCTAAATCTGAGTTCGCAATTAAAGCCCCTGGAGATAATTCACCAAGCGGAAAAGGATAGTCGGTTCCTAAGGCAATTTTCTCTTTCCCAAACATTTTTACCACAAATTTGAGCATATCAGGATCATGAACCAGAGCATCAATCCAAAACTTACCTAAATATTCTTTTGGGTGGATGGGATTATCAATTGCAACCAAATCTGGTCTAACTTCGTAACCATGGGCAATCCTACCGAAAGTTGCTGGAAAAGCACCACCTCCGTGTGCAAATGCAACTCGTAACTTTGGGAACTTCTCGAAAATGCCACCGAAAATCATGGAGCAGATGGCCAAAGAACCTTCCGCAGGCATACCAACTAACCAAGGTAACCAATAGCGTTGCATCTTCTCCTTCGACATCATATCCCAAGGATGCACAAAAACCGAAGCACCCAATTCTTCTGCAGCAGCGTAAAACTCATGTAAAGCTGGGTCGTTCAAATTCCAATCATTCACATGAGAACCAATTTGCACGCCATGCATTCCTTTAATTTTCATGATGCGTTCTAATTCTTTAGCAGCCAATGCTGGATCTTGCAGTGGAACTGTACCTAAGCCATAGAAATGATCAGGATATTGAGTTACCAAATCAGAAATATGATCGTTTAAAAAAACAGAAGTTTCCAATGTCCGCTCTGCAGATGCCCAATAATGAAACATCACTGGAATAGTTGATAAAACTTGTTGCGTAACTCCAAATTGTGTACAATCTTCAATTCTACGCTGTGGCGACCAACAATTGTCTTCAATTTCACGGAAGAACTTATCCCCTTGCATCATTCTAGCAGCGCATGGTTTGTGATGATCAAGACTGATATAGCGCATATCGTCCCACAATTTAGACCAGTTAGGGAAATGCTCAGGAATTATGTGGGTATGGATATCTATTTTTCTACACATGAGTTGGCAATTTTGGATTAAGCAACTTAAGATATAGTTGCTAAAATTGTCAAAGATAAAAAGAAGACTTTTAGAATAGTCGATAGAAATTCATTGGTCAATTAATTAACCCAAAAGTAACTAACTAAATTACCCTTAATTCCTTAAAGGTTTAAACGGAGCCAAAGAAAAAATCGAGAAATTAAGAAGTTAAGTCTAGTTAACGGGTTAAAGCATTCAGATCTCTTCATTTGAGCGAAGCGAAAAACATAATTAAACTTAACTCCTTAATGGTGAAAAAATAAGTAGTAAAAAATGTAACCATTAAGGAGTTAAGGCTACTTAAGGAAGAAAAGGCTAATTCTTAATTGTATTCAACCTACGGTAACCGTACAACTTATCATGTAAACCACCCAATTCACGGTAGTAGATAAAAATATGGTAATCGTTTTCAGTTTCATAAAAATTACCTTCAAAGTAGGTTTCGTCCAATTTAGTGGTTCCAGTTTGCGTAACCAAATATTGGTAATTATGAAAACCTTGTTTCATCAAAGTAACAAGTTCATATGCTCTTTTTGCCTGATTGTACTTCATTAATGTAGTAGAATCTGCTCTAAAATCGTTAAAAGCAGAAAGTACGTAAACCTGCTTTCCAACAGCCTCTTCTTCGGCATTCAGGGTAAATTTCACGCTCATGTAATCGGCCTCCATGGAAGGCGCAATACCATCTCTTACTCCAGAAGCGAATTTACCATTCATTTCAGGGTAGAATACATAAGGTTGGCTTCTTCTAGATTCATCTGGAAGCAGTGTTACAAAATATCCTTCGGGTAATTGCTCAATACTTCTAACTCGCTCCCCCTTAGTTCTTACACTCGACAAATCGAGGTATCTATATTCATTTCCACCATTAAAAACATTTTCAGTATCGTAATCATAAGTTAAAACCGGACCATTTACAAAAAGTGGTTTCAAAGAAATTTGATTATCCCATCGGTTATTCTGACGAACCACCAAACTTATTTGTCTAAATGGATCTGCCATGTTTAATCCACCAGTATTTACAATAAAATCTAGTTCTTGTCCTGCTTGAAAACGTTCAATTCTTGTGGCTCTTAAAAGTGTAGCACGAACATCGAAACGGGTTTCGGTAACATAAAATCTGCGAGTTAGAATAGGATCTTCCTTATCGAAATCGTTGTAAACAAAAAGCAAATAGTTACCAGGTTGGGTAATTTTGAGATTTTCGTTTGGGAAAGTAAGTGTGTAAGATGTATAGTTAACCAGAGTATTAACTGCGTTTCTAAACTCAGTAATCCGTTCATCGAAAAAGCCATCGAGGTATTGATTAGGAAACATATCAGATGGAGACCAATCGCTATTGCAAAGAATTAAGTTGTAAGAATAATTTTTAAAACCACCTTCTAAATCGTCGAAACGTAAGCGAATTTGTTCCCCAGAATTCAACTGAATAATTGGATCCTGAAACTGATCTGGTGCTTTGTATAATTGAACCGAACGAATGTTGGGTTTATAGGTTTTGTCTTCAAAAACCCACGGTTCTACTCTTGCATAATCGTTATTACGCTGCTTGTTACGTTGTGCCTCAGCGTTTAAACTAAGTAAATTCAGCAAACAAAAGGAGGCGATGATAAATTTTCTCATAAGGTTTCTTCAATTATTGCAATTTCGTTAAAAAGATTTTCCCAAGCCTTATTTAATATTTCTAATTCCGATTCTTTTGCTTTAACCAACTCATTTACAGCCACTAACTTAACAGAATCCGTGTAAACTTCTTCAGATGCTAATTGCTTATGCAAATGTGCTAGGTCTTTTTGTGCGGCTTCCATTTCTGCTTCAGCTTTTTCAAATTCCTTTTTTAAACGAGCTAATTGTTTAGATGTTTCATTAAAAGCAATTTGCTGATTTGCATTTCCGGTTTCCTTAACCTTTTTATCCTTTTTGTCTTTGGCAATTTGGGCATCTTCAACCTTTTTATTGTTTCTGTACCAAACATCAAACTCATCGTAAGTGCCTGGATACTCTTTAATCTTCTGGTTTTCAATATACCAAATCTTATTGGCCACCTGAGAAAGGAAGTGCCTATCGTGGGAAACGGTTACAAAAGTACCTTCATATTCTTGGAGGGCTTCAATCAAAGTTTCCACAGATTGCATATCTAAGTGGTTGGTAGGCTCATCGAGCAAAATCACATTTGCATCGCTCAGAATAATTTTGGTGAGAGCAACACGAGATTTTTCACCACCTGAAAGCACCTTAATTTTCTTCAACACATCTTCATCAGAAAATAAAAATGCACCAAGCACATTGCGGATCTCCTGAGTGGTTTTTTGTGCACTGTGGTATTGAATTTCATCGAAAATATTGCTTTCTAAATTTAGCGATTCCAATTGATGCTGAGCAAAAAACGCCATTTTAACATTATGGCCTTCAGTTCTATTGCCTTCGAAAGGTTCTGAACCATTTAGAATTCTAAGCAAAGTAGATTTACCTTTTCCGTTAGCTCCAATAAGCGCAATTTTATCGCCACGTTCTACTCTACCTTCGGTGTGAGATAAAATCTGATTAACTCCAAATCTTTTGCTGATGTTGTGCAGCTCGCAAATTATCCTGCCTGGTTGCTTAAGAACTTTCAGGTTTAGGATCATGGCCCGCTGATCTTTTTCTGGCAATTCAACCAAATCTATTTTTTCTAATTGCTTTAATCTAGATTGAGCAGCTTTCGCTTTCGATGCTTTGTATCTAAATCGTTCAATAAAGCGCATTTCTTGTTTCAACTTTGTTTGCTGATTCTTGAACTGCTTCTCTAACAAATCCATGCGCTCAGACTTCTGTTCGATATAATCGCTAAAGTTGCCTGTGTACGGAGTGATGGTTTCAAACTCCACTTCGAAAATGCGTTTGCAAATTCTATCGAGGAAATGCCTGTCGTGAGAAACGATGGTAATACATCCTTCAAAAAATTCGAGATATTGCTCAAGCCATTGAATTGCGGGTAAATCCAAGTGGTTTGTGGGTTCGTCGAGCATTAAGACATCTGGTTTTTCCATAATGCATTTTGCTAACATAACCCGCATACGCCATCCACCGGAGAACTGTCGGTATGGTTTTTCGAAATCTTCATCAGCAAAACCTAATCCAGAAAGCACTTTTTGAATTTGACTTTTTACCTGATAACCTTCGTAACGATCAATTAAATCATACACTTCGCCTAAACGATCTACTAGTTCGGGGGTATAATTTTCTTCTAATTGATGAGTAATTTTATCTACCTCAGTAAATAAATCGGATACATGTTGAAAAGCTTGCATAACAACTTCAACAATATTGTCACCTGTATCGAAAGAAAGTAGATCTTGGTTAAAAAAACTGATCTTTAAATTATTTTGGAATTGAATATTCCCTGCCGAAGGAGTATATTCTTTGTTTATTAGTCTTAAAAGCGTAGACTTACCTGCCCCATTGCGGCCAACTATGCCAATTCTGTCTTTCGGATAGAGGTCGAAATTGGCATTATCGTAAAGAATTCGACCGCCAAACTCAAACGTAACCTTGTTAAATGAAATCATCGGGTACAAAAATCTACAAAAGCACTTAATATTTTACAAAAGTCTTTCAACAAAATGAAAATACCTGTGTTAATTAGTTAAATAGCTAAACAAAAATATTACCTTTGCCCATCGAAAAAAGGATTCGAAAACATCAGTCTTAAACGTTTTATAAGTACGTATGACCAAACAGGTTAAACTCAAAAAAGGCTTCAACATTAAATTAAAAGGGAAAACCGAACTCACAATTGTTTCCCTGGAGCAACCCCAAACAATTGCCATTAAACCAAGCGAATTCAAACATCAGAATTTAAAGTTGCTGGTTCAACCTGGCGATGAAGTTCTTGCGGGCACTCCAATAATGTTTGATAAAAATCTGCCAGATGTAAAAATCTGTTCTCCAGTTAGTGGCGAAGTAGCAGAGGTGATTAGAGGCGAAAAAAGAGTAATTCAGAAAATTGTTGTTCTTGCCGACAAAACTAATCGTTATGTGGATTTTGGAGCTGAAAACCTAGCATTGCTAAATAGTGATCAGGTAAAAGAAAAGATTTTGAATTCTGGCTTATGGCCAAGTATTATTCAACGTCCATTTTCAATTGTTGCCAATCCATCAGATAAACCAAAGGCAATTTTTATTTCCAGTTTCGATACAGCCCCTTTAGCACCAGAATATGCATTTATTCTGGAAAAAGAGCTTCAAGCTTTTCAAGTTGGTATCGATGCGCTAAATAGAATGGCTGAAGGGAAAGTGTTTTTAGGGGTTGATAAATCAACTTCATCGCTTTTTAAGGATGTAAAAAATGCTCAAATCAACCATTTCGATGGACCGCATCCAGCAGGAAACGTTGGCATTCAGATTCATCACATCAGCCCAATAAATAAGGGTGAGGTTGTATGGACCGTAGGTACTCAACAAGTAATTATGATTGGTCGCTTGTTTCAAACCGGAAAATTAGATGCTTCCAAGATTGTTTCTACTTCGGGCGAGTCTTTCGAAAAGCGTCAATATTATAAAACCATTGCTTGTGCTTCTGTTGAACAATTAACAGTTAATAATTTAAAATCAACAGAATCTGCACGTTTAATACTTGGAAATGTTCTTACTGGAGTTAAAGCCGAAGGTATAAAAGATTACCTTGGTTTTTACACAGAACAATTAACTGCGATCCCCGAAGGAGATAAAATGGAATTTTTAGGTTGGTTGCTGCCATCTTACCCGAGACCAGACATTAACAAATCTTTTCCTTGGGCATGGTCTGCTAACAAAGAATTTAGCGTAAACACCAATTTTCATGGCGAAGAAAGAGCCTTTGTAGTAACAGGACAATATGAGAAGGTATTGCCAATGGATATTTATCCAGTTCAATTACTAAAGTCAATTCTTTATAAAGATATTGATGAAATGGAGGCTTTGGGTATCTATGAGGTTGCAGAAGAAGATTTTGCGTTATGCGAATTTGTTTGTACTTCGAAAGTACCTGTTCAATCTATCATTCGGGATGGAATAGATTTAATATTGGAGGATAGTAAATAACGGATTATATGAAGTTTTTAGAGAAAAAAATACTTGAATTAAGACCCGATTTTGAAAAGGGCGGAAAATATGAGAAGTTCCATACCGTATTTGATGGATTTGCAACTTTTTTATTTACACCAGACCATGTAACAAAAGGCGGTACACACATTAAAGCTGGCATAGATTTAAAACGTACCATGTTTATAGTGGTATTAGCAATGATTCCAGCTCTTTTATTTGGAATCTGGAATACGGGTCATCAACACTTTATTTCAAACGGCGAATTTCTTGGATTAGGCGATGGCTTTTTAGATAAAATTATTTACGGATCAATTATGGTTCTACCAATTGTGGTAGTTGC
>DAIRTB010000020.1:0-12935 GCA_036804105.1 Bacteroidota bacterium
CCGATTTTATGTTGTGTTAGCTTAAAAAGTTCTGCACAAGATGTAAATTATGCAAGGCAAATGGTAGATACCCTTTGCAGCGATTATTTCGCAGGGCGTGGGTATGTGGAAGATGGCATGAATAAATCGGCAGAATTTATTGCCAATCAATTTCAGAAAATAGGTCTTACACCCCCAAATTATAGTGCAGATGCAGGAAGTATTCTGCAGTCTTTTCCTGTAAAAGCCAACACTTTCAATGGCAAATATGCTTTACATATTAAAAGAAAGAAATTAGAAAACGGGGTTGATTGGGTGTTTAATGCCAGTTCATCGGGCGCAAATGGAACTTACAAGATTTATCAACCCGATTTAAGTAAGCCGTTTAAAGCGCCTAAAATTAAAAATTTCAAGAAAACAGCCTTGGTTTTAGATGTTCCAGATGAAGAGGCACAACCTGCTAAAGATTTCATTAATTGGCTGCAAGGATTAAATCAAAATTTCGGATTGATTATCAATGTTACTGAAGGTCAGATTATGTGGTCGGTGGCAGATTTCCAAACCAGTATTCCTCAAATTACCATTCTTAAGGATGCAATAAGTTCGAAAACAAAAAAACTTAAAGTGGCTGGATCTCCTCAAATACTAAATCACCAAGTTCAGAATGTGGTTGGCATGATTACAGGAAATCAGTATCCCGATTCATTCATTTACATTACTGCTCATTTCGATCACCTCGGTAAATTTGGTGATGCCATTTACAGAGGCGCCAACGACAACGCAAGTGGGGTTGCAATTATGCTAGACTTGGCTAAACATTATGTTTTAAATCCACCTAATTACAGTCTCATTTTTGTAGCCTTTGCAGCCGAAGAAAGCGGGCTTTTAGGCTCCAAAACCATGGTAGAAATGCTTGGCGACGATCAATTGCCGAAAATAAAATTCTTGGTTAATCTAGATCTTATGGCCACTGGTGAAGATGGAATTGCCATTGTAAACGCCTTAGCTCATCCAGAAGAAACTAAGATTATAGAGAATATTGCAGAAACCCTGGCGTTCCCAAAAGTTTTGAAAAGAGACAATTCTGCAAATTCAGATCATTATCCTTTTGCCATAAAAGGTGTTCCAGCATTTTTTATTTATTCTATGGGAAGCCAGATAAAAGCGTATCACAATCCTAAAGATATTGCAAGCAACCTGCGTTACGAAAAATACAATGATCTATTTAACTTAGTAACGCAATTTGTTGATGAAATTAGCCGTGGCGAATAATAGTATCTGCTTTTTTCAAAGCATGTTATTCCAATTCATCGCATGGCGTATTTATTGATAATCTGCATTTTATTTAACATGCAGTAAATTATATTGTAAAATGGGCAAATTAATTTTGGTGCCAACACCAATTGGAAATTTAGAAGACATCACCTTGAGGGCGCTACGTACACTTAAAGAGGCCGACTTAATTCTTGCTGAAGATACCAGAACCTCTGGTGTGTTGCTTGCCCATTATCAAATTAAAAACAGATTGCAAGCCTACCATAAATTCAATGAACATGCCGCAATTGAAGGTTTAATAAGCTATCTCCAAAACGGAAATATCGCTTTAATTTCTGATGCCGGCACACCTGGAATAAGCGATCCTGGATTTCTAATCGTTAAAAGTTGCATTGAAAACGATATTGAAGTTGAATGTCTTCCAGGGGCAACAGCTTTTGTACCTGCTTTAGTAAAATCGGGTTTGCCATCAGACCGCTTCACTTTCGAAGGGTTTCTTCCCCAAAAGAAAGGGCGACAAACTCGGTTCTTAGAATTGGCTACAGAAAAGCGCACCATGGTTTTTTACGAATCTCCTTATCGGCTTGTTAAAACTTTAGAACAAATGGGCGAATTTTGGGGTTTGGAGCGCTTGGCCTCTGTTTCGAGAGAGCTAAGCAAACTTTATGAAGAAACCTTTAATGGCACTATTGAAGCATGCATAAATCATTTTAAACAAAAAGTAGTAAAAGGTGAAATTGTTATCGTGGTTGAAGGCGCCAAGTAGTTTGGCTGCAATTAGTGGTTTTATAATGTGGCTGGCATTCCCGCCAAACATCGCTTTTCCCTTAATTTTTGTAGCGCTAATACCCATTCTTTGGGCGGAAAACACTTTTTTGCTTCATAAGAAAGGCGTTAGAAAATCTGCGGCTTTGGGTTTTCTTTTTGCATTTACTTCTACCGTTTTATGCACTTGGTGGGTAATGAACGCACATTGGTCGGGCGTAGTAGCTGCAAGTATTATAAACGGAATTATTTTTTCCATTGTTTTTGGTGGATTTCATTTCATTAAAAAACACATGGGTTCCAGAATGGGCTACCTTGCTTTTTTTACCCTTTGGATCGCAGCTGAATACTTGCAATATAATTGGGAGTTAGATTTTCCTTGGTTGATGCTGGGAAATACCTTCGCAAATACACCCATTTTAGTTCAATGGTACGAGTACACAGGTGTTTTCGGCGGAACACTTTGGGTATTGATAGTTAACCTAAGCCTGTTTTTTTTCTTGAAATATTGGTTGTTGGCCAAGCGATCGAAATCGGAAGACAAAGACGAAAAACTTTTCTTGTTTTGGAGCAAAGTAAGATTTGGTTTTAGAGCGAGTATCCTTCTAATTCTGCCCATAATAATATCCTTAAGCCAATATTTTTCTTTTAAAGATGAAGGGATTCCTGCAGAAGTTGCGGTTATCCAACCCAATTACGATCCCTATAATGAAAAATTTACTGAATCTAACTATCGGAGTCAGTTAACTGAAATGTTATCACTTACTGAAAAGGTTATTACCCCAAAAACAAAAATGGTTTTGTGGCCAGAAACCTCATTGCCCGGAACGTATTATTTAAACGAAAGTTCTGAAAACTGGCAATTAGATACCATCAACCTATTTCTTACTAAATATCCACAATTAGCATTGGTAATTGGCGCCACAACATTACGTCAGTTTGAACCTGGAGAGCAGCTCACAGAAACGGCAAGAACTTTTAATGAAAACTATAAGTACGATGTGCACAACGCCGGACTTTGTTTCCAATACAATAAGCCGTTGCAGGTTTATTATAAATCTAAATTGGTAGTAGGAGTAGAGAAAATGCCTTTTAAGAAATTTTTCAAATTAATTGAACATTTTATTCTAGATTTTGGCGGCACAACTGGTAGCATGGGCACCCAAGATGAAAGAGAAAGCCTTAATGCCAACGGTTTAAAAGTTGCACCAATAATCTGCTACGAATCCATTTTCGGACAGTTTGTGGGCGATTACGTTTTGGCTGGTGCAAATTTTCTGGGCATTATTACCAATGATGGTTGGTGGGGTGATACACCAGGTTACAAACAACATTTCGCATTTGCTCGCTTGCGTGCCATAGAAACCAGAAAGTACATTGCTCGCTCTGCAAATACGGGAACTTCAGGGTTTATAGATGCCAGAGGTAATGTGATGCAAAAAACCGATTACTGGGTTCAGGCAACTGCAATAGACACCATTTTATTAAACGAAAACCAAACCTTTTATACCAAAACTGGCGATTATCTTGGGCGTTTCGCAACCATAATCGGATTAATACTTTTACTGGTATCCATTGTTCAATCTAAAATTAAGAAACCTTTTACCTATGCAAAACATTAATTTAGAGTACATTGCCGAAAGTACTGCTGAGCTTGCAAAACTTACAGGCGCTTATCTTATGGCAGAAAGCATGGCCTTTAGCCGAAACAGCATCGAGTTTAAAGAAAAAAATAATCCAGTTTCTTTTGTTGATAAAAAAGCTGAACAAAGATTAGTTGAAGGCCTTAGTAAAATACTACCAGAAGCCGGATTTTTAGTTGAAGAACAAACCGTTGGAGCCAGCGATGCAGACTGGCAATGGATTGTAGATCCGCTTGATGGTACTTGCAATTTTATTCATGGCCTACCCATTTTTTGCGTAAGCATCGGGTTGATGTTTCAAGGTAGAATGAAGGTTGGCGTTGTTTTCGAGGCTAACAACAGCGAGCTTTTCTGCGCATGGGAGCGGGGAGGGGCTTACCTGAATGGTGTTAAAATAAATGTTTCGCCCATAGATCATTTAGGTGATGCCTTGGTTGCTACAGGATTTCCTTATGCACATTTTGAGCATTTAGATAATTATTTGGAGGTTTTGAAATACTTAATGCAAAACACCCATGGCATTAGAAGACTTGGAACAGCAGCCTTAGATTTAGCTTATGTTGCTTGTGGCCGCTTTGATGGCTATTTTGAATACAATTTAAACGCCTGGGATGTAGCAGCTGGAGCTTTAATAGTACAAGAAGCTGGCGGTTCAATAACCGATTTTAATGGCGAAAGAGATTATATTTTTGGTAGATCTTTGGTTTGTGGGTCTTTTGGTGTGCAGAGCGATTTGCTAAAAGTGATTAAAAAATACATGGTGAATGGAGTTTCATGAACTGAATTTGAGGTATTTAGCCTTGATTTCTCTTTTTCGTGAAGTAATTGGTGCTTTTCGTGAGAATGGCCATTGTTACCAAAAGCAAAGTTTTACTTTTGAATAACAAACAAGTTTCCCTAAACCATTTCATAGCTTTGAAGGCCGCAGTGATGCGGCTTTCTTTATGGAATTGTGTTTGTTTAGTTTTATAAAATCAATCAATCCCAGCCATCAGCTTAAGTGTTTCTAGGGTATCTGCTTCCGAAGCTTTTTTGTCTTTTCGCCACGCAATAATTCTAGGAAACCTGAGCGCAACCCCACTTTTATGCCGCTTAGAAACCTGTATACCTTCGAAACCGATTTCGAAAACCAGAATTGGATTTACCGTTCTTACCGGGCCAAATTTTTCTAAAGTGTTTTTCTTGATGAAGGCATCTACTTCCATCAATTCGGCATCGGTTAAGCCGCTATAAGCCTTGGTAAACGTTACCAGTTTATCATCATCCCAAAGAGCGAAAGTAAAATCTGTGTACAGAGTTGCTCTTCTGCCATGCCCTTTTTGAGCATAAATTAAAACAGCATCTATTGTTTTAGGATCGAGTTTCCATTTCCACCAATAGCCCCGTTTTCTTCCAGTTGCATAAGGTGCAGACAAGGTTTTAAGCATCAAACCTTCTGCTTTTTCTACTTCACTGTTTTTTCTTAGCTCAGCCAAAGCTGCCCAATTGGTTTCTACCAATATGGGTGAAGGCGTGATTAGCAAATTACTAGCAGGCAAAACATCCTCTAAAAGTTTTCTTCTTTCTTTTAAAGGTAATTCCCTGATATCTTGGTTATTATGTTCCAATAAATCGTAAGCAAAAACGGCAACCGCTGCTACTTCTAGAATTTTTTTGGTAAGCGTTTTTCTAGAAATTCTGGTTTGTAGTAATGCAAAAGATTGCACTGAACCGTCTTTAAAGCTTAGCAATTCTCCATCAATCACAATTCCATTGGGTAAATCTTGAGCTGCGGCAACAATCTCAGGAAACTTATCGGTTATCAATTCTTCGCCACGAGACCAAAGAAAAACTTCGTTACTTCTTTTTATTAACTGAATTCTAATGCCATCCCATTTCCACTCCACCTGATAATCTGAAAGATTTCCCAAGGTTTCGGTGGGGTTTTCAGCAGGAAATGCGAGACAAAAAGGGTAGGGTTTAGAATTGTTGAATCCACCCTCATTATCATTAAAAAAAAGCTGTTCGAAGCTTGTAGTTGCGGGCTCCCAATTGCCCATTAAACAGTGATACAATTCGTTTTCGGGTCTGTTTAAAACCTTTGCAAGTGCTTTTACCACAAGTTTTTCCGAAACGCCTATTCTGAATCCGCCAGTTATAAATTTGTTGAAAAGCAGTCTGTTTGAAGTTTCCAACAGTTTCCATTGGTGTGCAACGATATTAGATTTCTCCTCATCAGGTAATGCTTTTAGGCTAAGAATCAAGCGCATATAGTAGCTCAATTCATGTTCTACATCGCTTTTTTCTTTTTCTTTTATAGAGGATGTTGCAACCAGCAGTGCCGCTGTTTCTGCTAAGTCGCCTACGTTGTGGTAACACTCTTCAATAAGCCAGGTGGGCAACTTACTTTCTCTTGCTATAAGTTCTCTTATTTGTCTGGAACTGAAAATGCCTCTTGGTCTTCTCCCAGTGAACAATGCAATTGCCCAAAGTTTATCTTGTTTGCTTGCATTTTCAAAATATTGTGTAAGGGCTTTTACTTTCTCGTTGGTTTTGGTTGTAGCCTCTAATTGCTCAAAAAGTGCTGCGAAATCCTTCATGTTTCAGGATTTATTGGTGCATCATCTTGATCACTTCCATACAATGTTTGAACCTCCTCAGCTTCAATACCTTTTTCAGATAAATACCTGCTGAAAATTGCGGTATAACCATGAGTGGCATAAACTTTCTCGGGTTGGCAGTTTTCAACTGTTTGTAATAATCCCTTCCAATCTGCATGGTCTGATACCACGAACCCTTTTTCTAAACCTCTGCGCCTTTTATTACCACGAATTGCCATCCACCCAGAAGCCATGGCAATTTCTAGTGGCTCAAATTGCTTTATCCAATTGCTTTGCAAAACCGATGGCGGTGCAATTACCATAGCACCGCTTATTTTTTGCGTCTTATCGGTTGAAAGCAAAGCAGTTTCTGGCAAATAAATTCCTGCATCTCGGTAAATCTGATTCAAAATTGCAACGCTTCCATGCGCATAAATTGAACCGATACTTGGGTTTAAATGGTGTAGAATGCGTTGCGCTTTTCCGAGCGAATAGGCCAGAATCATCACATTTTTACCTTCAGAACTGGCTTTTTTCCACCAATCGTTTATTTCTTTGTAAACCTGAAACTGATCTGGCCAATTAAATATAGGCATTCCGAATGTGCACTCCGTGATTAGTTTATGGCATTTTACGGGTTCAAATTCGCCAGAAATACCATCGTTTTCAACTTTATAATCGCCTGTAACCACCCAAACTTCGCCTTTATAAGCCAGCCTAACTTGGGCAGATCCAAGTAAATGTGCAGCTGGATGAAAACTTATGCTAACCCCGTTTATGTTTAATCTTTCGCCAAAAGCCAAAGTTCTTAAGTTGATGTTTGCGCCCAATCTATGTCTAAGAATGGGTGCGGATTGAGGTGTGCTAAGATAAAATTTTGATCCCCAGCGAGCATGGTCGCTATGGCCGTGGGTAATTATGGCTTTTTCTACGGGTTTCCAAGGATCAATGTAAACATCTGCTACCTTACAATAAATGCCTTCATTGGTAAAGGTGAGCAGTGGATTCATGTTGTGGGCTTTTCTTTGGTAAATCGATTTAATACATCCATTCCAGAGGACAACCTTAGCGTACCAACCAACTTTTGTTCATCGAAAACAGGTAATAAACTTGCGTTGTTGGTTTTCATAAACTGAATGGCATCGTATAACGACTGCCAAATTTGCAGACCTGAAACATTCTGATCTACAAATTCTGACACATATTTAAAGGCTTCGTTGTTTGCCATTGCACTTTCAATCTTGCTTGCTCTCAACATTCCTACCACTTGTTTCATGGAATTCATTACCATAATATCCATTCCCGGTTGCTGCTTGGTAAGCTCAATTGCGTTGTGCATAAATTCGTTTTCATAAAGGAATTCAAAATCGCTGTCCATGGCAGCTTCTACCGGCAGAGGATTAATTAATACCCGCTTAGTTTTTGGCGAACCAATTACAATGAGTGCTTCTGCTCGTGCAGCTAAAAATATGAATATACCCACCAAAATGAGCATGGGTGCACTTAAGTAAAAGCCGATTCCTACAAACCCAACGGAGATAACTTGACCAACAATTGAGGCAATTTTGGTAGCTCTAATTCTTCCGATTTTCATAGAAAGCAAGGCCCTAAAAATTCTGCCGCCATCCATAGGGAAAGCAGGAATTAAATTAAATACCACCAATAAAATGTTTACAGCCAATACGTTAAACCAATAATTGCCCATTAAAACGGAATCTGTTGGTTCTGTTCCAGACTTTAATAAGGCTAGTTCATTTTCAAGAACAGCAATATCTATGGTGGATACCAAATAGAAACTTACTAAGAATGCAATAACTACATTTACTAAGGGGCCAGCTAATGCCACCCAAAGTTCTTGCTGTGGCTTTTCTGGCATGCGTTCAAGTCTTGCCACCCCACCCATGGGCAAAATATTAATGTCTTTGGTTTCAATTCCATATTTTCTAGCTGCTAGGGCGTGACCGTATTCGTGCATTACTACACAAAGGAAAATACTTAAAACAAAACCGATACTTTCTAATATTTCTAACCAGCCTGCGCCGTTTTTACTTTCTGTGTACGCTACGTAGAGCAAGAGAAGTGAGAAAGTCCAATGAACGTAAACATTTATGCCTGCAAATCGAAAAAGCTTTAAAGATTTTTTCATAGTGTAACGTTGTGTCAAAAACCATGCTTAGGTGTTTAACAACAGATTCATTAACGAATTTAGTGAAAAAAGCGTTTGTTAATGCTTCTTAATGTTGAAACTAATAATTTATTCTATTTGGAGCTAATGCCAAACTTGAGTTTCCAGTTTTAAAAACCAATCAAAACGTTAGGAAAATTTTGTTACCATTTGAAACCTAACAGAAAAAGTGTAACACTTTTTGTTACGAAAAAAATGTTACGATTTGAAACGTAACAAAAAAAATGTAACAAGATTTTGTTGAGATAAATAATCTAACTTTTAAAGTATAAAGAATTATCGATTGTAACTCTAAAGCTATTGCCTACGTGTAATCTGTAAGTCGTATAACATTTTCTTCTTGTACAATCTAAATCGTCAACCCAACCCAGCTTTAGGTCTTCGAATTTGAAAGTTGCTTTTTCCAATTATTAGCCCATCATTTTCAAAATTGGTTATGGTGAAATAGCTTTCCTCGCACCATTCTAAAAAGCCAAAATTGCAGCAATTTAAATAATTTTCAGTCTGAAGGGCCTTTATTATTTCTCCAAAATTCTCCAATATCCAGATTTGTCGCCTCCCACACGTTCAAGAATTCCGCTTACTTTAAGTTGTTTAATTTTTCTTTTTACAGTACTTAAACTAAGCTTTAAATGTGCGCTAATTTCTGATGCAGATATTTTGCTATTCTCTTTGATCAATAAAAAAACAGTGTCATTATTATAATTTACAGTCTCATCTTCCGATTTTACAGTGTCTTGATAATGAATATGCATTTCTCGGTTTAAAAGCCTGTGGTTTTCGCCCATCAGTAAATTGGAAAGAAATTTTACAAGGAATTTTTCTGTTTTGTAAATACCTCTAGATATATCCTCATAGTTATCTCGCACAAGTGCATTTCTAAAATACAATGAGTGCTCAGCAAACAGGTTGTTATTTACTTCCTTAAAACCAAGTTTTCGGAGGTATTTGATTAAAAAGATTGCAGTGGTTCGTGTGTTGCCTTCCTCAAATATGTGAATCTGCCATAAATTGCTAATAAAGCGGGCAATGTGTTCAATAATTTCATTTTGACCTAGACCGTTGAATTTAAATTTTTTTTCTTGTTCGAAATCAAATTCCAAGGTTGCTTTCAAACTTTCCGCACTTGCATACAAAACCGTCTCCCCATTTAAAACCCATTCCTGTTTGATTATGTTGTAATCACGTATTTTTTCAGCATTGGGGTAAATATCTTGAAACAATCTACGATGAATGGAAAGATATTCTGCCGGAGAGAAGGTAAAGGTTTGTTCGCTTAAAATTTCAGCAATTTGTGCAGATACCTTATCGGCTTCTTCAGTACGTTTTTTGGTATTTTTTTCAGGATGTTTTTTGTAATAACTTTCAATGAGTTGTTTTACTTCATCAATGGAGATATCGCCTTCAATATTTCGCTTTGCAGTGGAAATCAGATATTCTGATGGTTTTAACCCATCCACTTGTTGCAACCCAATAGCTGTTTTCCAATTTTTTGCTTTTTCTGCTTTATTTGGTTCACCTTGGCGTAAGTATTCTTCGAAATCATCCATTTTCAAATACTATTCTAAGTCTTTATTGAATTCGTAAATTTACGGTATAATCATCAACTTTAGGTTTGGATTGTATGTTCGAAAATTTGGACGCTATTTAATCTGTTGGGTTAACGAATTGCTTGAGACGCAAAATCTTTCGTCTCTACAAAAAAAATTCATTCCCTATTTCCCTATAAAATTAATATCCCTTATTCCTTATAAAAACCCATAGCGCAGAATTTCTCAATTCTTTTGTCAATGCGCTCCTGTACGCCTTGTTTTCTAAGGCTGGCTAATTCTAAGGTTAGTGTTTCATTTAGAATAGCTGCCATCTTCAATGGATCTGCATGTGCGCCACCTGCTGGCTCCGGAATTATGCCGTCAATTAATTTATTGGCCAACATGTGTTCCGGTGTTAGTTTTAAGGCTTCGGCAGCTTGTTCTTTAAAATCCCAGCTGCGCCACAAAATAGAAGAACAAGATTCTGGTGAGATTACAGAGTACCAAGTATTTTCTAACATCAACACTCTGTCGCCAACTCCAATGCCAATTGCACCACCCGATGCACCCTCGCCTAAGATTACGCAGATCACAGGAACTTTTAGCATAAACATTTCTCGTATGTTTTTTGCGATGGCTTCAGCTTGCCCACGTTCTTCGCCTTCAATTCCTGGATAAGCTCCTGGGGTATCGATTAAGGTAATAATTGGTTTGTTTAGTTTTTCGGCAAGCTTCATTAAGCGCAAGGCTTTTCTGTAACCTTCCGGGTTTGCCATTCCAAAATTTCTGTACTGGCGCATCTTGGTGTTGATACCCTTCTGGTGTCCAATCAACATTACCGTTTCGCCGTTTAGGCTTGCAAATCCGCCAACAATGGCTTTGTCGTCTTTTATATTTCGGTCGCCGTGGAGTTCAATAAAATTCTTGAAAGTATTTTCTGCGTAGAAGAGGGTATAGGGTCTTTCGGTATGTCTCGAAACCTGAACTCTTTGCCAAACACTTAGATTATTGTAGATTCTCTCTTTCTCAGTTTTAATGGAAGCTTCCACTTCAGAAATCTTAACGCTCAAGTCTATTTTGCCTTTCGCATGAATTTCCTTCATTTTTTCGAGCTCTTCAAAGAGGTCGGCAATAGGCTTTTCGAAATCCAAAAATGTCATTGGTTAATTTTTAGTGATGCAAATTAAAGCAAAAATGAGCTTATTGCTAAGCTCATTTTAAATTATTCCCCAAAAGTGCTTAAACAAGCATTCTAATTGGGTCTTCTAAAAGTTCTTTGAAAGTTGCTAAAAACGCAGCTCCCGAAGCGCCATCTACCACACGGTGGTCGCAACTTAGGGTTACTTTCATTCTGTTGCCAATTACAATTGATCCGTCTACAACTACAGGTTTTGCAACAATGCTACCAACTGCCATAATACAAGCGTCTGGCGGATTTATAATTGCTGTGAATTCTTCAATTCCCATCATCCCTAAGTTAGAAATGGTGAAGGTATTGCCCTCCCAATCAGTTGGTTGTAATTTTTTCTCCTTTGCTTTTCCAGAGTAAACTTTTACTTCGGCAGCAATGGTAGAAAGCGATTTCTGATCGGCATTTTTAACAACAGGAACCAATAAACCATCTTCAACGGCCATGGCAACGCCAACATTTATTTGGTGGTTAATTCTGATTTTATCGCCCAACCAAGAAGAGTTAATTTTAGGATGTTGTTTTAAGGCAACTGCAGCAGCTTTCACTACCAAATCGTTGAAAGAAACTTTGGTAGATGCAATGGCATTTATTTTTGTTCTGGCTTCCATGGTTTTGCTCATTTCAATTTCTATGGTTAGATAGAAATGCGGTGCGCTAAATTTGCTTTCGGCCAATCTTTTGGCAATGGTTTTACGCATCTGAGAAACTGCCACTTCTTCGTAAGCATCTCCAGCGCTAACCACAGCCGCTTTGCTTGGAGCAGTAGCCTCCTGAGCAGCAGGTGTGTAAGCTTCTACGTCTTTCTTAATAATTCTACCGCCATCTCCACTGCCTTGAACTTTGGCAATATCAATGCCCTTTTCTTCGGCTATTTTTTTTGCAAGGGGTGATGCCTTTAAGCGGGAGTCGTCCGAATCACCTTCAGGTGAAGGTTCAGATTTTGCGGCTTCCAGCGCCTTTTCTTTTGCAGGAGCTGCATCAGCTTGTGCTTTAGGTGCTTCTGAAACTGGTTTTTCTTCTGTTGCTGGTTCTTCTACCTTAGCAGGCTTTGCATCGCCCTCTAAAAGAGATTTGAAATCTTCGCCTTCTTTTCCAACAATGGCAATAATTGAATCTACAGGAGCAGCCAGACCTTTTTCAATGCCGATGTGCAGTAAAACGCCATCCTCATAATTTTCCAGCTCCATGGTGGCCTTGTCGGTTTCTACATCTGCTAGAATATCTCCTGATTTGATTTTATCACCTACTTTTTTATGCCATTCAGCAATTACACCCTCGGTCATGGTGTCGCTCATTTTGGGCATTCTGATTACTTCTGCCATGTGTAATTATTCTGAAATAAATTTTGTGTGCTAAATTAGTACTTAAAGCGAAACAAAGGTAATGCCTCTAAGGTTTCTGTTTCCAAAAAAGTGTAATTCGCTTAATTTTTGTCTAAAATTGTAGCAAACTGTAAATTTTCAGCTTTTGTAGCCATTCTATGAATTACGAACAAATAATAGGCGATTTAATATCTCAACTTCCTCATATTTCTTTTTCGGTTGATGAAAAGCAGCTCCATGAACATGCATCAGACGAAACAGAAGATTTTGTATTTCTACCTAACCTAGTGGTATTTCCTAAATCTGCCGAAGAGGTTGCACAAGTTTTGGCCTTCTGCAATCAACATGAAGTTCCCGTTACAACTCGTGGCGCTGGAACTGGATTAAGCGGCGGCGCATTGCCCGTAAATGGGGGTGTGGTTTTGGCAACGAAACACTTAAACAAGATATTGGATATTGATTT
>DAIRTB010000021.1:0-12914 GCA_036804105.1 Bacteroidota bacterium
TGGTGGAAGGCCATGGTGCAAATGCACGATAACATTGTTGGTATTGATGCCGCCATCTTTATGCACCCAACTACCTGGAAGGCCTCAGGACACGTTGATGCATTCAACGATCCTTTAGTAGATAACAAAGACTCTAAAAAACGATACCGAGCAGATGTATTGGTAGAAGAGGCTCTGGAAAAAATAGCTCAGAAAATCAACAAAGAAGTAGAAAAAGCCTCAAAACGCTTTGGTGAATCTTTTGATGAAGATCAATTCAGAAGCACCAATCAGCGTGTGGTAGAATATCAGAATCAAATTCAGGTTGCAGAAATGCGCATGAAATCTGCTTTAGAATCCGGAAATTTAGAAGACCTACAACAATTAATTTTAGATTTAGGAATTGTTTGTCCGATTAGTGGCACCAGAAATTGGACTGAAGTGCGCCAATTCAACCTCATGTTTTCTACTGAAGTGGGTTCTGTTGCGGGCGATAGCAGCAAAATTTACCTGAGACCAGAAACTGCTCAGGGCATTTTTGTAAATTTCCTCAACGTATATAAAACCGGAAGAATGAAAATTCCTTTCGGCATTGCGCAAACCGGTAAGGCTTTTAGAAACGAGATAGTTGCTAGACAATTTATTTTCAGAATGCGGGAGTTTGAACAAATGGAGCTGCAATTCTTTGTACGCCCAGGAACCGAAATGGAATGGTACCATTACTGGAAAGAGGCTCGTTTGAAATGGCACAAAGCTTTGGGAATTAGTCCTGATAAATATCGCTTCCACGACCACCTAAAATTGGCGCATTATGCAAATGCTGCGGCAGATATCGAGTTCGAATTTCCATTCGGTTTCAAAGAACTGGAAGGAATCCACTCTAGAACAGATTTCGATTTAAAATCTCATGAGCAGTTTTCTGGAAAGAAACTTCAATATTTCGACCCAGAATTAAACCAAAGTTATGTGCCGTATGTGGTGGAAACATCGGTAGGTTTAGACAGAATGTTCTTAGCAGTTTTGAGTTCAGCTTATAAATCTGAACAACTT
This sequence comes from Bacteroidota bacterium, assembly GCA_036804105.1. Lineage (GTDB taxonomy): Bacteria > Bacteroidota > Bacteroidia > UBA7662 > DAIRTB01 > DAIRTB01. Next base: position 1,030 of record DAIRTB010000021.1, read on the forward strand.
TCAGATGGCTCAAGCCGAGTAGTTTTACAGTTAACCCCACAACTTGCTCCAATCAAGATTGCGGTTTTACCATTAATGAAGAAAGACGGTTTAGCCGAAAAAGCAGAATCCATCTTTAATGAGTTGCGAGTAGATTTTCAATGTCAATACGACGAAAAAGACAGCATAGGCAAGCGTTACAGAAGGCAAGACGCATTGGGAACGCCATTCTGTATTACGGTAGATCATCAAACCTTAGAAGACAATACATTAACCTTACGCCATAGAGATAGCATGGAGCAGGAAAGAGTTTCTATTGATACTTTGTCGGGCATGTTTCACAACAGGTTGAGTTGGAAGCATTTGTTGGTGTAAATACTGTTTAACTTGCAATATTTTCCACAGAAGTTTTATTTTCTTCAGGATTTCAAGCCTAGAAATCCTAATTTTATTTAACTAGATTTGAAACATGGCTGATTCATTTTTTTCTAAGGTTTCCAATCCAATTACTTTCAAGCTATTTCTGCTTTCTAAATTGCCGATGGCTTGGCTTGCGGGAATCAGACTTCACCTAGTTTCTGAAGAAGCGTGCACAAGCACTTTGAAATACAGCTATTTAACTCAAAACCCATTTCGCTCCATTTACTTCGCTTGCCTATCTATGGCAGCAGAAATGGCCACAGGGGTTTTGGTAATGGGTCATGTAACCAAATCGGGCAAAAAAATGGGCATGTTGGTAAACAGCTTTCAGGCAAGTTTCATTAAAAAAGCAGTGGGTAGAATTTACTTCACTTGTAACGATGGACAAAAAATCGAAACATCAGTGCAACACGCTATTTCATCGGCAGAAAAAACAAATATTGTAACTTTTGTAACCGCTAAGAATGTTGATAACGAAATAGTAGCCACTTTCGAAATAGACTGGAGTGTAAAATTACTTAAGTAGTTTATCACAAAAATCTGGAGGTTCAAAATAAAAACAAGGTTTACATTTATCATTTCAAACAAACACCATCCTCTGTTGTTTAAACAACTCAATTAGACAGAGAAAGTGCAGACAGTAATATGAGAACTATCTCAGAGAACACCACCATTGCGGATATTTACCAGAAAAATCCATTGGCATACAGAGTTTTTGAAACCTTAGGAATTGCTTCAGCTATTTCAGAATCACAAACAATTAGCCAAGTTTCCGAAACAGAAGGCTTTCATATTGAAACGCTGCTTAATGCCCTGAAAAGTTTAGAACCAATAGACGATAACGCAAAACAAAGTTTCTATGATATGCCCTTGCCAAAACTCATTGCCCATTTGGAAAACGAGCACAATTACTTACTTAATGTGCTAATACCAGACATAGAAAACTGCCTAAATCTACATTGTGGTTCCGAAAACTCTACATTTTGCACCCAACTAAGAGAACTTTTCTTTTCGTTGAAAGCAGAGATATCGGAGCACATCATAAAGGAAACAGAAGAGGTAATGCCTTATATTTTGGCATTATGCAATGGCTCTGCTAAGCATTTTAAAACAAGAATAGAGAAATCTGTAGCCATAGATTATGCTTTTGCAGAATATTTCGATCAGATGAGGCACTTAACTTTTAATTTCGATAAAGGAACAGTAAGATCCTTACACCAACGCCGTTTGTACCTCAAACTCTTGGAGTTAGAAAACCTTATTTGTGCTCACGAAGATGTAGAAGACGAAATTCTACTTCCCCGAGCGTTGGAATTGGAAATAATTTCTGGATTAAATTAGGATAAGTAAGATTTTTATTTTTACTTGGAGGTATGAAAAAGCCTCGTATTCTAACCCTCGGCTGGGAGTTTCCTCCCTTAATGGCCGGCGGCCTTGGTGTTGCGTGCCAAGGTTTAACTACCTCACTAGCCGAATTTGTGGATACCTTGGTTATGGTGCCCAAAGCTGAACCATATAATAGAAGTTTGAAATATACGCTTATCGGTGTTAACAGATTTGTGCCTGGGGAGTGGAAGTTTAAATTTCCACAACTAGACGCATTGCTAAAGCATATTTATACCACCAATGAAACGTTTTTTCCCTTCCAACATAAACCAGGAGTGCCTTTTAGTCCGCAAAACTTAAGAAACGATATTGGAATGTTCGAAAACCTGAAAGCTCCTTACGATGGAAACTTAATGGATAATGTAAATCGTTTTGCAGGTTTAGTAACTCTTGCTGCCGCCGGAATGCATTTCGATGTTATTCATGCCCACGATTGGATGACGATTCCCGCAGCTATTTCTCTTAAGCTGATAACCGGAAAGCCACTTGTTCTTCATGTTCATTCTTTAGAAACAGATAGAGCGGGCAATTTTGGTAACCCATACATTTACGATTTGGAACGCAGAGGCATGGAAATAGCAGATGCGGTAATTCCAGTAAGCCATTATACGGCTGAAATTGTTGAACGCAAATACCACATAGATCCTAGAAAAATTGTGCCAGTGCATAATGCTATTGAGCATTTGCAAAGCTTCCAAAAACCGTTAGAGGGAAGACCAAAAACCGTTGTTTTTCTTGGCAGAATTACCTATCAAAAAGGGCCAGAATTTTTTGTTAAAATGGCTAAATCGGTGTTATCGCTAAATCCGCAAACCACTTTTGTAATGGCTGGTACAGGAGATAAAACCAACGAAATGAAACAGTTGGTGCACAGATTGCGCATGGGTCAAAATTTTCATTTTACTGGGCACATAAAAAAGGAAGACGTATTTAAGCTGCTTGCAAACGCTAGGGTTTATGTTATGCCCTCTGTTTCAGAACCTTTTGGTTTATCTGCTTTGGAGGCTGCAAAATTGAATGTGCCTTGTATTATTTCAAAACAATCTGGTGTTGCAGAAGTGCTTCACTCAGCATTACAAGTTGATTATTGGGATACCGATTTAATGGCTTCTTATGTACACAGTTTGCTAAACGATTTAAACGTGAGTAGAAAAATTGTGGCAAGCCAAAACCATGACATGGAAAACATTCACTGGGATAACGCTGCTATGGAAGTTATTAGAGTTTATAAACGTATGTTTTCCAACGCTTAGTTTTTAGCCAAAGAAAGCAGTTACTTTGTAGAACCTAGATAGGATTTACCAGATTCTTTAGAGAAACTTTAGCTTTTTAGCTTAAGTTTGTAATGGATAATTCTTAGATGAGCCTTATCTATCAATTTTTATATCCCAATAATGGGCGAACAAAAAATATCTTTATCTACTTGGTTGGCTGCAAGCAGATTACGCACTTTGCCACTTGCACTTTCTGTTGTTTTAGTAGGGCAAGCACTAGCCTTAAAAAACCAAAAATTCGATGCAATAATCTGCTCGCTTGCTTTACTAACCACCATTTTGTTGCAGGTGCTTTCTAATCTAGCCAACGACTATGGAGATTTTAAAAATGGAGCGGATAATCAAAATAGAATCGGTCCATCCAGAGCTGTGCAAAGCGGATTGATTTCGCCATCAGGCATGCGAAAAGCAGTGATTTTTCTTTCTTTTGCGGCCTTTCTTGCTGGAATCGGATTGTTAGTTGCTGCACGGAACAACATCACCCAACAACATTTTTTTATATTAATAGGCTTGGGAATTGTAGCCATCGCTGCTGCTCTTTTTTATACTGCTGGTAAAAGACCTTATGGTTATGCCGGACTTGGAGATGTTTCAGTTTTCCTGTTTTTCGGGCTACTCGGGGTTATTGGAAACTTCTTTCTTCAAGTTGGGTTTCTAAGATTAAACATCTTTCTATTGGCATTTGCATTTGGTGCTTTTAGTGTTATGGTGCTCAACCTCAACAACATGCGAGATATTAATAACGATGCAGTTGCAGGCAAAAAGACCATTCCAGTTAGGCTTGGTTCTGCAAAAGCAAAAATGTATCATTTCGGGTTGTTTGCATTTGCGTTGATATCCTTAATTATTTATGCTATAGAGAGTTATAGATTTCCTTTTGTTTGGATTTGGCCGCTATTTAGTTTAATTTTTGTTCCAGATCTTATAAAAATTGCTCGAATTACGGAACCAGCTGAGTTCGATCCATTTTTAAAGAAAACCGCCATTAAAACTTTTTTGTTGAGTGTTATCATCTTTGCTCATTGCCTAATGTTAAATGGATAACCTTCTCAAACTTTTAAACCAAACGCCGCAAAAACTAAAAATTGCTTATAAAGCGCACACGCTTCTATTTAAGCTTCCGGCTGGAACTTCTAGAGGTGTTTTAAACGATCGGCCTGGTTTTTTTATTTTTTTGGGTGATGAGGATCAGCAAGGTATTGGAGAAGTTGGCCCTTTAAAAGATCTGAGCTACGATTACAGACCAGACCTAGAAGAACGTTTGAAAGCTGCAATTAGCCTTTTTGAAAACCGGGATTTCGAAGCTTTGGTTAAAAAATTAGAATTTCAACCTTCTATTCGTTTCGGTTTTGAATTGGCTCTTTTAGATTACCTTAACGGTGGCCATAAAATAATTTTCGATACCCCCTTTTCTCAAGGCTTAACTGGAATAGAAACCAATGGATTAGTCTGGATGGGAGCTCCAGATTTTATGCGCAGTCAGATTGAAGAAAAAATTATGGCAGGCTTTACCTGTGTGAAACTCAAAGTTGGTGCACTAGATTTTGAAGAAGAGTTAAAAATGCTGGCTTGGGTTAGAACGGAATTCCCTCAAAACGATCTGGAAATTCGATTAGATGCAAACGGTGCATTTAAGCCACACGAATGCTTAAAAAAGTTGGAGAAGCTGGCAAAATTTAAGATCCATTCCATAGAACAACCTATAAAACCTGGTCAGTTTTACGAAATGGCCACTATAAATGCTCAAACCCCAATTCCAATTGCTTTAGACGAAGAGCTAATTGGTCCTCACGTGAGCGATGCCGAAAGAAGATCGGTGCTTGAGATTATAAAACCTGCCTACCTTATTTTAAAACCAACTTTATTAGGTGGATTAGATTATGCCGAAAGATGGGTTAAACTTGCGCAAGAATACAGAATTGGTTGGTGGGCAACATCGGCTTTAGAGTCTAATATTGGTTTAAACGGTATTGCGCAATGGTGTGCGAATCTGAAAGTTAGATTGCCGCAAGGTCTAGGCACAGGTCAACTTTACACCAATAATTTTGATTCGCCACTTGAAATTATTGGTTCAAAACTTTGGTTATTAAAGAGTAAATCTTGGGATTTACAAATTGACACATGAAAGGCATAAGCCTAAACAACTTTTTTTATTCTGCTGACTTTATTTTATCGGCCACCAGCATTCCGAATATTTCAAACGAAGTTTTATCATTTCTAAAAGAGTGGTTTTCAGAGGGTGATGAAATACTATTGCAAACCTCTGGTTCAACTTCTGGTGTACCCAAAGCGTTCAAGGGTAGTAAACGCTTGATGGAGATTTCTGCAAAGGCTAGTGGCGAATATTTCGATTTACATCAAAACAACAACATATTACTTGCCTTAAGTACCAAATTTATTGCTGGTAAAATGATGTTGGTACGAGCTATTGTTTTACAGCTAAACTGCACTTTGATAAATCCAGAATCTTTTGCAGAAACAACGTTCATAGATCAATTCAAGTTTACGGCGCTTGTTCCTTTACAAATTAGAAATCGATTTGAACATTTTGGAGATAAGGCTTTCGATGATTTTGAAAAGGTTCTGATAGGAGGCGCAGAAATTGCAATCGATTTAAAATTTAAAATTTTGGATTGCAAAACAGCTTTCTATCATTCGTTTGGAATGACTGAAACGTACAGTCATTTTGCAATTAAACCACTAAATGGGCCATCTGCTAGCGCTGAATATCTTCCACTTCCTGGCATTGAACTTGCGTTAGACACTAACAATTCGCTTCTGGTTAAAGGAGAAATTACCAACCAAAATTGGCTAAATACAAACGACAGGGCAGAACTATCTGGTAATGGGTTTATTTGGAAAGGCCGGAACGACTTTTTAATTAATTCTGGCGCAGTTAAAGTTTCACCAGAATTGCTAGAAGAAAAAATATTAAAATTGAGTTCAGAACATCCAACTTTAAAATCTTTAAACAAAATTCCCGTTTTAGTTATGGGCGTTCCAGATGAAAGGTTAGGAGAAAAATTAGTGCTTTTGGTTGCAGGCGCTCCCTGCTGCGATCCAGAAGATTTAAGAATTTATTTGCACAAAAATCTACCACCATTCGAAAGGCCAAAAGCAGTTTACTTTGTAGACGCATTTGAATACAATCTTGGAGGAAAGTTAAGTAGACCAGCAACTCATAGAAAATTTTTTCAGAAATTAATAAAATAAGAAATGAAATATAACAAAGGAATTGCATTGTCGGGAGGAGCGGTTAGAGGATTTGCACATGCAGGTGTTTTAAAAGCATTTGAAGAGGCAAATGTTACCTTCGATGTTTTCTCGGGTGCAAGTGCGGGTTCTATTTTCGCTGCACTTTACTGTGATGGCTACACCGCAGATGAAATTTTCGAAATCTTTAAAAAAGAAAAAATCTACAACCTCATAAATCTAAAACTAAGAAAAACAGGGTTGCTCTATACAGGAGGATTGGAAAAAATTCTAATTAAACACCTAAGAGCCAAAACTTTTGAAGAGCTTAAAACCCCCTTATACATTGTGGCTACAGATTTACTTTCAGGAGATATTATCAACTTCCATTCTGGTGAATTAATACCTTCGGTACTGGGTTCATCTGCCATTCCATTTCTCCTAAACCCAATTCAATATCAGAATTATCTGCTGAGCGATGGGGGTTTGTTAGAAAATTTACCCGCTTCGCCCTTGCAAGATATATGTAAGCACATAACAGGAGTAAATGCTAATCCGATGGAAGTAAAAGAATCACTAAATGGGTATTTCGAGCTTTTCGATAGAATAATTAGCTTGGCCTTGAAAGCAAATGTAAAAAACAGCATTACCTATTGCGATTTATACATTGAACCCAAAGGCTTAGAGAAGTACAATTTTATAGACATTGCCAATGGTACAAGTTTACGAGATACGGCTTACGAGTTTACCAAGAAAATGCTATCAGAATTGCCGGTAGATTCTCCTATTTTTAGCACAGATTTAGTAGCTACCTAAGTATTTTCAGCAAGCCATTCCTTTGCAAGTTGGGTAATTTGAGTTTTAATGTTAGCGGTGTTGGCATTCTGCATTACATCAACCGTAAAAGTAATTTGTAAACCTGATGTAAATAGTCTTAGCGTGAAAACCTCGCCATTTCCGTTGCTGGCTTTTTCTAGATATGCTGCTTGGCCAAGGTTTTCTAGACTTTCAGCAATTCCCAACTCGCCCATTTCAATAGCAATATGGTAGTCTTCTTCATTTACAAATTCGATTCCAAGCATCGCAATAGTTAATCCTTTAGCACCATCTTTTGTGGAAATTTGGCAGTTATAACCTGGACCCATTTTGTTCTGAGGCTTAGATAGTTCTGCATCAGCAGGAAGCTCAAAAATTTGTTTTACACGGGTTTCGTTTAGAAAACTGCAAGCATCCTCTAAATCAGCAAGTTTTATTTTCTTTTCGGGTGATGTTTTTTCGCTAGAATTCAACATTTGGGCAGTTTCTGTATTTCCAGAGCTACAGGCAATTGTTGTACAAAGCAAAAGGGATCGAAATAATTTACTTAGATTATTCATGGTCTTTTTAGTAAAACTCAGGATTTTAACCTGAAAACTATTGTTTCAGCTAGAAAATGTACAATTTGAATGTGAAACCTAATGTTTTCGGTAAGTGTAACGTTTATTATGCTGTGGGCAAATAGTTTGGAACGCCTATTATAGTCTTGAAATCCTTACAAAATCAGAAAAAGTTTTGAGCATTTCGGTAATCATACTTTTTGATCTTTAGAGGAAGCAAGTGATAATGTGGATGCATTCTTTTAGTGCTGAACCACATTTACGGCATTTATTGCAATTTCACAACATCTTAAAGACTAGGTGTTTTCGGTTAACCATTCTTTGGCAAGTTCAACCAAATATTTTTTAAGAGTCTCAGGTTCAATTGTATTGTAAGGAATGCCAGTAAAATCGATTTGTAAACCAGAAGTAAACAATCTTAAGCAATAATATTCCCCTCCTTCAGAAAGCCCTTTAAACCAAAAGCACGCTTCACCAATATCAGACAGTTGTTCTGAACTTCCATTCTCTTCCATTTTTATGCTAGAAGTATAGTTATCGCTTTCATTTAAATCGAACCCAGAAATAGAAATGGTTGCTGCTTGAGGTGCCGCTCTAAAAACAGTTTGGCAACCATAAGCTGTTCCTAATCTGTTTTCAGGTTTATTAATTTTTGCATCTGCCGATAAAGTAAAAACACTTCTAATCCGTGTCTCAGTTAGAAAGGCGCAAGCTTCTTTTAAATCTGCAAGTTTTATTTTCTTTTCGGGTGATATTCTTTCGTTAGAATTTGTTTTTGGTGTCGTTTCAGAATTACCTGAGCTACAAGCTATCAAGATGCCAAATAATAGAAATTGTAATACGTTAATTGCGTTCTTCATCATTTTTTTTGATAAAATTCTGATTATTAATCAAAAACATACTCATTCAAATATTGGAGGGAGTATTTCAGTGAGCAAAGAGTACATACGAATTAGGATACTCAAACGGTATTAGGTAATTGATGCTTTAGCATTCAAATTAAAAAAATCACCTTACCAAAGACACTGTTCCTGTTACAAATCTTCTGTAAATTCCAGCTCCACAGGTAGTTGTATAAGTCCCTATGTAATTGTAAATGCCATTTTTGGCAAACTCGCCATTAAATGTGCCGTTCCAAAGCAAATCTGGATTGGTACTCTGTGCAACCAAAGTGCCCCATCTATCATAAATTTTAATCGAAATACTGGCTATATCGTTTCCAACTGCTGCGAAAACATCGTTCAAGCCGTTTCCGTTTGGCGAGAACGCTGTTGGAAAATAAACAACTCCTCCATTTTCGATTACTGTAATTTCAACTTCATCGGTTGCGATACAATCGTTATCATTAACCTCAACAGAGTAAATTCCAGATTCCAGAACTTCAAGCGTTTGAGTGGTGTCTCCAGTACTCCATAAATAAAGCGCACCTGGATTTAACGCATCTAAAATGGCTTGTCCACTGCATAAAGTAGTATCGTTACCCAAATCTACCGAAACTGATCTTTCTGCAATCCTTACTGTGCTGCTATCTCTACAAGCGCCATTGGCAACCAAAATAGAAAATGTATCGGCTTGGGTAATTTGTATGGTGTTTGTAGTAGCTCCATTTGACCAAGTAAAACTACTGCCAGAATTGGCATTAACTGTTATCGGAAAAGGGAAACCAGAATCGCAGAGTACAGTATCACTCGGGTAGGTTACAGACAGCGAATCGAAGAAAACCTCAACTGTGTCAGCTCCACTACATCCATTACCACTAACCACAACCGTATAAATGCCTGGTTGCGTTACCTCTAAAGTTGAGGTGGTTGCTCCTGTAGACCAAAGCGTTGGATTGAGAGGAAGGCCAGTATCTAGTAAGATTGTATCTTCTCCAAGGCAAGCGGTTGCTGGTGTGCCTAGATTAAAAATAATATTGCAATCAAGGCAAAGTGTTGTATCCTGAAATGGTAATGGAGTATTTATCAAAGCTAAATTGATATAATCAACAGAATCTAATGAACCCACAGTTGCAGAAAGCGTAGTTGTTGTTGGATTAAAAGAGAAAACACCATTACTTATGGCAGTTGTGTTGCAATTTGAAGAGCCATTTCCATTAACTTTTGTAATAAAACCATCTATGTTGGTAGAGCCAACTTGATTAGTTCCTGCAACAAAAGTAAATCCACCTTCGGCATTTTTTACGAGTGCATTTGAGTTGCTATTTAGAATCTCAGGGCCAGTTCTTCCAGTGGCATAAGACCAAATAATTGCTCCCGTTGTAGCAACATTTAGAAGAAATAAGTCGCTACCACCAAAACCAAAAGTGTTGGTAATACCCAAAACAGTAATCTCACCATTTGGATTAATTAAAAAGTCTACCAAAGTATCTTGTTGTGAGCCACCATATGAATTTGAGTTTATCAAATTAAGCTGATTATTTAGACGCATTAGTACTGGGTCACACAAGGTGTTGCTTGGGTCGTTAATGTTAGAATTGGCGCCAACAATTAGCTCAGTACCAACTCGTCTGATTTTATTTCCCCGATCAATGCTAGGAGAGTCGAATATTTTAAAGTTGGTATTCGCAGTTGTAGCTAAATTTAAATTTGTAACAAATCTGCCAACAGAAATAGCTGTATTTGTGCTACCAACAGTCTGGTGAGTTCCCGTTACGTATATTCCATTCGCATCAACATCAACACCATGTAAGGTTAAAGCAGTGTTTGCTAACGCCAATAATGTTGATGATAAAAAAGCGCCATTTCCTCCAACTCTAATAATACTACTAATAGGATTAATTGCTGGCACACCACTAAATGGGAAGAAATTGGTGGTGAAAACAAGGTCGCCATTGGGTGCTTCGGCAATTGAAGTTGCATTGGCTCGGTTAAAACCTGTGCTAGCATAAACTTTACTCCAAATGTTATTGCCATTGATATCTAACTTACCAACAGTTGCAAATTCGTTTGTGCCTTGTATTGCTTTTCCACAATAAGCAAAATTACCATCTGAAGTTGGAGTTATACTATTTATAATAAAACCATTGCCGGCAGATATATTTCGTGATGAAAGCGCAAACCCCAAGCTGTTAATTCTGTAAACCCAAGTTTGTTGAATTCCAGCAACCGTTCGGTTGCCAACTACGAAATACCCAGAGTCTGGTAATAGCGCAATGTGCTGAAAAACATCTCTTTGGGGAGTTCCAGTACTTAACTGAAATAATGTTTGAGCATTTAAACTGGTGGCGTTTTCAATTAAAAACCCAAGCAAAATTGTAAAATACAACCCTAGTTTATAAAGTTTTTTCTTCATGTTTCTCTTAAAATTTCTCTGCTAAATATTGCCCTGTGTAAGATTCTTTGCAGCGAACCAAATCTTCTGGGGTGCCTTCAAACACCAAGTGTCCACCCGCATCTCCGCCCTCAGCCCCCAAATCTATTACCCAATCGGCACATTTTATAACTTCTTGGTTATGTTCAATTACAATTAAAGAGTTGCCTTGTTCTATCAAAGCGTTAAAGGCAAACATCAGTTTTTTAATATCGTCGAAATGTAAACCAGTAGTTGGCTCGTCAAATATAAACAATGCGTCTTTTACTCCGTTACCTTTTATTAAATAAGAAGCTAATTTTATTCTTTGAGCTTCCCCGCCAGATAGGGTTGAAGATGCCTGACCCAGTGCTACATAGCCCAAACCAACATCGGCTAGGGGTTTTAAGCGTTGGAGGATATTTTTTTGATCCTTGAAAAAATCTAAAGCTTCGGTAACAGAAAGCTCCAGCACCTCAAAAATATTTTTTTCATGGTAAGTAACTTCTAGAACTTCTGGTTTAAATCGTTTGCCACCACATTCGTCGCAAAGCAACTCAACATCCGCCAAAAATTGCATTTCTACCTTTACAATTCCCTCGCCCTTGCAGGTTTCGCACCGCCCGCCTTCCACATTAAAAGAAAAAGTAGCTGGTTTATATTGCCTATGCAGAGACAAACCTTGGTCGGCATAAAGATTTCTTATTAAATCGTATGCTTTTGTGTAAGTTACTGGATTTGAACGGGTACTCTTTCCAATTGGATTCTGATCTATAATCTCTAAATGCGAAATGGCATTATAATCTCCTTCTAATCTGCTAAAAGCGCCTGTTTTCTCCCCATAACCACCATGAATTTTCTTTAAAGCTGGGTATAGCACTTTTTTTACTAGCGAGGTCTTTCCGCTACCACTCACACCTGTAACCACTGTAAGCGTGTGCAATGGGAATTTTACATCTACATTTTT
>DAIRTB010000022.1:0-9641 GCA_036804105.1 Bacteroidota bacterium
TTTTATCGTGGAATTCGATGATATATCCTATTAAGAAAAATTTGCATTATAATTGGCCATTAAGCTAAACCTAAATTTTCGTCAAATTAAAAATCTGCTGAACCTTGCAACTAAATTGTTTGTAGATACATTGATAAATGCTAACCATGATTTACTTCTATACACAAAAGAGGAAAAATTATATCAACAGCTTCCTTTCTTTTACCGTGTTTACCCTATTTTTATCTTCCTGCAAAGAGGCTCCAAAATCTGAGATTCAAGGTCCACCAAGAGGTGCTCCCGTTGGTATTGAGGCAGTTACGGCACAAACCAAAGCCATGAATCAAGAAATTGAAGTTTCGGGCACAGTTATGGCAAACGAAATGGTGGAGCTTAAACCAGAAGTTCAGGGCAGAGTAACCAACATTTATTTCCAAGAAGGTGCAAGCGTAAATCAGGGTTCTTTATTGTTAAAATTAAACGATCAGGATTTGCAGGCATCGCTTATGAAGGCGCAAGCGCAACTCGAGATTGCTAAAAGTACAGAAGGCAGATTGAAAAGGGTTCTAGAGGCCAATGGGGTAAATCAACAAGAATACGATGTGGCGGCTCTTCAAGTAAAAACCCTTCAAGCCGATTTAGAATTTTTAAAGGCACAAATCAGAAAAACAGAGATTAGAGCGCCATTCTCTGGCAATATCGGCTTGAGAAATGTAAGTTTAGGTGCTTTTATCGGCCCGAGTGATATTGTCGCAACCCTTCAACAAGAATCTAAAGTAAAACTCGATTTTCTTGTGCCAGATGTTTATGCAGGCAATATTAAAAAAGGTGGAAAAGTAAATCTGGTTCTTGCAGGGAATAGCGACACCATTTCGGCAAACATAATTGCATTAGAATCTCAACTGAATCAAAGCACTCGAAATTTAAGAGTTAGAGCGGTTATCAACAGCAAAGATTTGGTAAGGCCAGGAACATTTGCCAGAGTTTTTATTCCGCAGGGAGCGCAAGAACCGCATATTGTAATTCCAACCAATGCCATTGTTCCGGATACTCGTTACAAAAAGGTGTACAAAATCAATAATGGAAAAGCCTCTTTGGTAAACGTAACCACAGGTTTGAGAAGCAAAAACGACATTGAAGTTTTAAGCGGCCTTAATGTTGGAGATACGATAGCGGTTAGCGGAATTCTCTTTTTAAGACCCGATGCCGATGTTACGGTAAAAAAACTCCTCAACTAAACTGTCCATTTTTATATGAATATATCTGAACTGAGTATAAAACGTCCAGTTTTAGCCACTGTTTTAAATATTGGCATCGTACTTTTTGGTATTGTAGGATATTCTTTCTTGGCTTTGAGAGAGTATCCGGCCATCGATCCGCCCATTGTAACCGTTAGAACCAATTACACAGGTGCGAATGCCGATATCATTGCCAGCCAGATTACAGAGCCGCTCGAGAAATCGATAAACGGAATTCAGGGCATTAAAACCATTTCTTCGTCTAGTAACAATGGTTCTTCTTCTATTTCGATTGAGTTTAACTTGGAAGTAAACTTAGAAGATGCCGCTTCTGATGTGCGAGATAAGGTTGGTCAGGCTTTACGCCAGCTACCTCAAGATATCGATGCGCCGCCGATTATTTCTAAGGCAGATGCAAATAGCGATTTCATTATTATTCTTGGAGTTCAAAGTTCTACCAAAGGGGCTTTAGAATTGTCGGATTATGCTGCAAACAATCTAGCAGAAAAATTACAAACCATTGGCGAAGTTGCAGATGTTCGAGTACTTGGAGAAAAAAAGTATGGTATGCGTATTTGGGCGAATTTAGAGAAACTGAACGCTACAGGCTTAACCATTACCGACATCAACAATGCCATTAACACCGAAAACATAGAACTACCCGCTGGAAAAATAACGGGAAACCTTACGGAATTAAGCGTTAGAACGGTTGGCAGATTAAATACAGAAGAAGAATATAGAGATTTAATTATTCGAGAAGATGCAAATGGTGCAATCCGATTAGGCGATGTTGCAGAGGTAAACCTCGGACCAGAATTCGAAGAAAATACTTTTAGATTAAGTGGAAGAAATAACGTGGCACTTGCCATTGTGCCACAACCTGGAGCCAACTACATTAAAATTGCAGATGAATTCTACAAAAGGTTAGACGATATTAGAGCCAATGCCGATGAAGGTACGGTACTAAATGTAGTTTACGATACTACTGAAAATGTTCGCAAGGCCATTGAAGAAGTAAAAGAGACCCTTTTCATAGCTGTTGGCTTGGTGGTTTTGGTAATCTTCCTTTTCTTTAGAAATTGGTCGATGGCATTTAGGCCCTTAATAGACATTCCAGTTTCTTTGGTAGGAACATTTTTTATAATGTACCTAGCTGGCTTTTCCATGAATGTGCTTACACTTTTGGCCATCGTATTGGCAACTGGTTTGGTGGTGGATGATGGAATTGTGGTAACCGAGAACATCTATCGTAAAAAAGAAGAGGGCATGCCAATAGTTCAAGCGGCGATTGAGGGAAGTAAGGAAATCTTCTTTGCAGTAATATCCACCTCAGTAGCTTTAGCGGTTGTGTTTCTTCCAGTAATATTTTTGGAAGGTTTTGTGGGCAGTTTGTTCCGAGAATTTGGAGTTGTAGTGGCTGGTGCAGTATTAATTTCATCTTTTGTTTCACTCACCATTACGCCAGTTTTAAATGTTTTATTGAATAGAAAAAACAGCAAACCGTCTAAATTTTATGTGCGTACGGAGCCTTTCTTTAAAGGCATGGAACAAGGGTACAATAACATGCTTTCAAAATTTATGAAAGTGAGAGGCCTAGCTTGGGTAGTTGTAGGTGTTTGTTTCGCCATGATTTTCTTATTTGGTTCTACCTTGAAAAGTGAATTGGCACCACTAGAAGATCGTGGTTCTATTCGTTTCAGCTTCACGGCACCAGAGGGAACCTCTTTCGATTACATGGATAAATTTGTGGATGGAGCATCGATGTATATGCTTGACAGTACACCAGAAGCCCAATTCGTATTTGCATCCACCAATAATCCATTTTTCGGCACGGGAAATCCTAACAACGGTTTTGGAAGGATGATTTTGAAACCTGCTAATGAAAGAGATCGGAAGCAAAAAGATATTGTTGCCGATTTAAACAAAAAGGTTTTACGCTTTTCAGAGGGTAAGATATTCCTCATAGAAGAGCAAACCATATCGGTAGGCTTAGGTGGTAGAGGTTCTTTACCGGTTCAATTTGTAATTCAAAATCAGGATTACAACAAAATTGCAGAAGCGCTGCCCAATTTCTTATCAGAAGCCAGAAAGTCTGATGTTTTCCAGGTAGTAGATGCGAATTTAAAATTCAACAGACCAGAGATTTTATTAACCATTAATAGAACAAAGGCAAAAGATTTCGGATTAAGTGTGGCTGCAATTAGTGAGGTTTTACAAGCCGCACTTTCCGGTAGAAGAGCTGGTTACTTCTTGATGAATAGCCGTCAATATCAAGTTATTGTTCAGGTGGATAGAGAAAACCGAGACGACCCAATGGATTTAGAGCGATTGTTTGTTCGCAATAATAGAAACGAAAACATTCCTTTATCGTCTGTTATCGAAATGGAAGAAACGAGTTCTCCTCCAAGTTTATTTACCTACAACAGATTTAAATCTGCCACCGTTTCTGCATCATTGGCCCCAGGAAAAACCATTGGCGATGGCGTTGAAGAAATGCGTAGAATCTCTGGAGACGTATTGAGTTCCGATTTCCAAACCTCCTTAACTGGTCCATCGAGAGATTTCGAGGAAAGTTCTGGGAACACCTTATTCTCTTTTATATTGGCACTGATTTTAGTTTATCTTGTATTAGCAGCACAGTTCGAGAGTTTTGCAGATCCACTCATCATCCTCATAACCGTTCCCTTGGCTATTGCCGGCGCAGTATTGTCTTTGTGGATTTTCGACCAAACTTTGAATATTTTCTCGCAAATTGGTATGATTATGCTCATTGGCTTAGTAACCAAAAACGGAATTCTTATTGTGGAATTTGCCAATCAGAAAAGAGATCAGGGCATGGGTAAATCAGAAGCCGTTTTAGAAGCTTCCACGCAACGTCTTCGCCCAATCTTAATGACATCGTTCGCAACAGCCTTGGGCGCATTACCCATTGCGCTTGCCTTAGGTGCTGGAGCAACCAGTAGAATTCCGCTTGGAATTGTAATTGTTGGCGGCATTATGTTCTCCCTCATACTTACCCTTTTTGTAATTCCAGCCATTTATACCTTTTTAAACCGTCATAAACAAGTACAAACCAATGAACTTGAAGAAAATATTAGCTAGTCTAGGCATTTTTATTGGAGGATGTTTTGCCGTAGATGCACAACAAGTTCTAACTTTAAACGATGCCATTAAATTAGCTCTGGAAAAGAATTATGCATTGAATATTGTAAGAAACGATCTTAAATCGGCCCAAACACTAAACGCTACCGGAGTTGCAGGTGCATTACCTACCTTAGGTTTTACCATAAGCGAGAACCTTCAGCAAACTGCATTGAGCCAAGAATTTAGTAACGGCCTTGAGGTAAACAATCCTTCCGTGCGAGGTGCAGCAACCAATGCATCTTTGCAGCTCGGATACACCTTATTTAATGGATTTTTAGTAAAAAATACGCTTGCCAACCTTCGGTTGAATGAGATGAGTACCAAATGGCAAATGGAGGCGCAAATGCAGCAAACCATCGCAGCGGTAATTAGTCAATACATCAATATCTTACGATTAAACGACAATACCGACCTCACCCAAAAAACCTTAAGTGTTGCAAAAAATAGAGTTGATCTATTGCAGCTTCGTTTGGAGAGCGGATTGGCAAATCCAGCAGAGTTGGCACAAGCCAGAATTGAATATGAAAATAGGCTGAGGAGCATCCAAAACCTAGCGGTTGAAACTAAGCAAGCCATATACGATCTTTATGAGATTATAAATGCACCAGCTGACACCAATGTGGTATTAAATAAGAATTTCGAACTGGCAAAAGATTTGATTTATGGCGATTTACTTGCTTCGATAGATCAAAACCAAGAGTTTAAATCGTTGGAAATGCGTTCTAAAATGATGGAAAATCAGGTGAAGATTGTGAACTCCCAAAGGCTACCAATTTTAAGATTTACTACAGGTTATAATTACAATTTTGCGCAGAACTCCGCAGGTTTCGCAATATTCAATCAGACACAAGGCATGTTTATTAATGGTGCGTTGGGCATTCCCATCTACAACGGTGGTGCAATTCAGCGCCAGGCGAAAGCAGCTCAAAACGATGCAGCCAATGCAGAATTGCAACAAGAGTCGCTTAAGTTGAATCTACAAACACAGCTGAATAAATCTTGGGTTACTTACGAAAATCTTCAAAAGCAAATAATTGCTGACGAGCAGCTAGTAAAAGAAGCTCAAAGTTTTCTGAACATTGTTGAGTTCAGATACAAGGAGCGTCAGTCTACCAACTTAGATTTTTTAGAGGCACAGCGCTTGTTTGAAGAAGTAAATTATAACGCCATTAACAACAATTACAATTTGCAATTGCAGGAGTTGAATTTACTTCTTTTGGGAGGTAAGCTTATAGCTAGTTACTAACTAAAACTTCACCAACTTTTTGGTTTCATAGCCATTGGCAGCAATAAAATATGCGCCGCTTGGTAGTTCACTTAAGTTTAGGTTTGTAATATTATTGGTAATTAGAACAGTTTTAACCAATTGACCTAACATATTGTGCACATTTAGCAATGTTCTTCCATTGGTTTCAAGTTCAATTTGAATGTTTCCATCTGATGGATTTGGGAAGATGTTCCAATTTTTTAGATTGTAATTATTTACTCCAACATTATTCCCAAGTACAATCTTCGAAATATTAGAGACTGATGTACAACCTGCTTGAAGATTTTCGCTCCTAACTCTAGAAACTAATGTGTCGTAATTTATAGGAAGGTATCTTCTGTAAATAATTGATGTGGTGCTATCATACCCTTCAACAAGATTAAAAGTGCCGTTTCTTTGAAATGCGGAATCAAGTAAAAAAATATTATTACTGTTTGCATTTAGTTGAATTTGATTCCACGACAAATGAATAGTATCATATCCATAAATTGAAGTTAAAAACAAAGTGGAGACTTTATCGGAGCCATCGAATTCGTTCTGATATCCACATCCGGAATTGGTTCTGATATAATAGAATAGTCTGTGGTATTGAGTTGAGGTTGTGGTATCTATAAAGGTTGTTAATCCACTTGAATTTAATAAATTACTTAAAGATACAATTTCAGTATAAGGTCCATTTAAATTTGTAGCTCTATAAATTTTATGGCCTGCAAAAGTGCTCAATCTTCTATTCATGGAAATAGTCTGAGCCAGAGACAGATTATTTACATTTTTACAGGAATCGACAAAAGAAATAGTAGAATCTGGGATATTGCTTATGGATAATTCAACATTACCTTGTTCATTAACTTTTAAACACTGAATAACGGGGTGTGCTAGTTTCGGTTTCGGGAATAATTTAATGTGAATCACCTTGTAAGTAATCCCATTCGTAGGGCATTGATCATCTTTTGCTGTAACGTTGATGTAAACATCAAGCGGTCTATTTGAAAACCAATTGGTACTTGGAAAATTCGAACAGCTTGAAATCCACCTGATTCTAAATCCAGCTTGGGCACTATCAGTAAATCCATATCCAATTGTATCTAATCTTTCTACGATTGGAGCTGGAGGTGTGAATTCTTGGGCTGTTCCTGGATATCCAAACATTTGAGCACATGGTGGGTTTGCACAACCTGACGTTGTACTACTATTTGCATCACCCAAAATAGAACTATGTGCGTAGATTTTTACATTTTGCCCTACATTTATGTCTGTTGCTTGAACCGAAAAATCTAAAGTATCTCCAGCAAAAAGTGATATGAAGGATGTATCTTCTGTGTTACAAGAACTTGCACTAACATTAATTTGAGGTGCAAAATTTGTATTAAAATAACCTGGAACAATGTTAGATACTTGAACTTGAAAGTCTCTGAATATCTCAGAAACCAACTGTCCATTGCGGTAAGATTTAACCTTTACACAAGTCTGCCAATTTCCAGCAACTGTTGTGTTAAATCTAATTTGTCCATTTATTCTATTAATATTACTGCCATCCAGGTTTGGTATTAAAGTTGGAAATGGATTGTTTATGGTATATGGAGCCAAGTAATTACAATCAAAATATCCAGAGGTTGGTGATGAAAGTTCATACACCAAACTATCTTGATCAAGGTCTGTAGCAAAATTATCTATGGTCTTAATTCCAGAATTGAGAATTTGAAAGCTGGGAGGATTTTGAGTAAATGTTGGAGAATTATCGCATTGATTACCAGCCCAAGTTAAATTGTTGGGATTATTAAGGTTAAGCTGGTAAGCATACATTTTGGCTCTTAATGAAAAAGTACATGCACCTAAGTTAGGGACAAAATTTCGACAACAATTAATACAATTATCTCCAAAAATCCAAGTTTCAAAGTTATAACCATAGCTTGATGGTGGTGGTACGTTTGAAAGATCAATAGGAGCAGATTCAAATTCAAAGGTTTTAATTCCGCCAAAATCATTTTCGCTACATTCTCTTGGTGTCAAAACACCACTTGGTAGGCAACTTGGAGTGTTTTCTTTAACGATTTTAAGTGAACAAACTATTGTTTGTATTGGCATACTCGAATAAATGTTTACATAAGAATTATTGGATAATGGTACACCAGAACAATCAGTAATCACAGCGACTTGAAAAATGAACTGATTATTCCCAATGCATTTATAGGTCAAATTGCCTCCCAAAAAATTATATGCACTTGCATTCCATGAAAATACGAAGGCCAAAAATGCGAAAAATAAGAAAAGCTTTTTCATGAGCAAAGTTTTAAATTCCCCAATTTTAGTCTTTATTAATTTAAATCTTTCCTAGCTCATCAAAATATTACAATTGTTTTACAATCAAATGTCCTAAAATACAAAAAGAGCCTCAAAAATTTTACCTCAACCAATTTTAGATTTTATGGCACTACTTTTGCAAATAGCATCCCAAACATCCATTTATAAATTTACGCTAATGAAATTATCTGCTTTCTTTTTTATTATTGCTTTGGCATTTGTTTCTTGTAAAAACCAAGAAAAAATAACTCCACCCAAAACAGTTCAATCTTTGCTTATCGGAAAAGGAAACCTTCCCGGGCATTCTTATGCTAAATCTGAATTGGTCATTAATAATCAAGCAGATTGGCAGATTTTATTAGATAAATTCGAAGCTGCACAACCTGGTGTTACCAATACCTTCTCAGAAAAAACTATTAATTTCGATAACTTCATAATAGTAGCTGTTATTGATGCCAAGAATTCTACCACGACTATTGACATTACCAGCATCTTGGAAGATTTAAATGCAATCTATTTCAATGTTACCAATCTTACATTAGGTGTTACCCAAGATCTTGGAAATCCTTACCACATTGTAAGAATTGATAAGACCGATAAAGCAATCGTTTTTCAGTAGTTGAGCAATGGAGGTGTGCTCCAAGGTGCAGAGAAATAACTCCAGGAATGTCTTCTTAAAACTTTGAGTACTTGGCGGCTTCTTTACCTACTTGGCGGTAAAAAAAAAGAATGCATCCACCAAACAAAACGAAGTAAAATACCTTAACATGAAGAACTCGCATGGCAAACATCATCCAAAATAAATATTTTTGTACATGAAATTACTACTGGCACTTTGCTTTCTTTTTATTTCGATGTCTGTTTCTGCACAAAAAACCGAGATGCAATGGAAATCTGCTGAAGAAGTTTACTCGCTCATGCAGCAAAACCCGAAACCAGTTTTGGTAGATGTTTACACCAATTGGTGCGGTTGGTGCAAGGTAATGGACAGAAACACTTACGCTAACGATACCATTATCAGCTACTTAAACAAGAATTTCTACAGCATAAAGTTCAACGCAGAACAAAAAGATTCGCTCCAAGCATTTAACCGTTGGTTTATTTTCAAACCAGAATATAAAAGCCATGAGTTTGCCATTGCGCTTTTGGATGGTAAAATGAGTTACCCTTCAACCGTATTTTTCAACAACAAATTCGAGAAAATTACGGTAGTTCCTGGTTATCTAGATCCTGCGAAAATGCAGCTCATTATGCGCTTTTTTGGCGATAACCATTACCTCTCAACCACCTTCGAAGAATTCGAAAAACAACAAACCACCAAAAAACCTTAATCGCTCGCCATCTTTTTTAGGTCGAGATGATGTAAGGATTTCCCCTTAAACCATGCAACTGCAACTACAATCAAGGTCATACTTCCGCCGAAAAGTACGGAGTTTACTGTACCCATAAATCGAGCAGTAACTCCCGATTCGAAAGCGCCAATCTCGTTTGATGAACCAATAAACATGCTGTTTACGGAAGAAACCCTTCCCCGCATTTCGTCTGGGGTGAGTAACTGTAAAATGGTAGATCTAATAACCACCGAGATATTATCGAAGGCGCCAGAAAGAAGTAGGAAGATAAAACTCAGTATAAAATTGGTAGAGAGCGCAAAGCCAATCATACACAAGCCAAATGCTGCAACGGCCAAAAGCATGTTTCTGCCAGCGTTT
>DAIRTB010000022.1:9651-12875 GCA_036804105.1 Bacteroidota bacterium
CAGGCCTTCCTCTTGGGGACGAAATTGTTTGAAGAACGCAATAATCCCAAACCTTCTGGGCCAACATGTAGAATTTCATCTGCAAAAACAGGTAATAGCGCCACTGCGCCACCAAACAAAACTGCGAAAAGATCTAGGCTAATGGCACTCAATATGGTCTTGTTTGCAAAAACGAATCTAATCCCCATCAACAATTTCTCGCCTAAAGGTTCTGTTTGTAAACTTGGTGGAATTCCTTTTGGTTTGATGAAGAGTAGCGCAATAAAGCCGAGGGCTAGTAATAACATGGTTACGATGTAGCTCAACATCGGTCCATCATCAACCGCATATAATAGTCCACCAATCGCTGGTCCACTTATTGCGCCCAATTGCCAAACCGAGCTGTTCCAGGTAGTTGCATTTAGATATAAGTCTTTCTTTACTAGCTGAGTAAGGAGTGCAAATGACGCAGGACTGGCAAAGCCTCGTGCTAAACCTGTAAAGAATATGGCCAAATAAATGGGTATAGTTCCATATTGTTGGTAGTTGGTTTCGAAATTCCAAGTGTACAAAGAAAGGATTCCAGCTGCTACCAACAAGATTAAATAGGCAAAAAGCAGAATTTTTCTTCTGTCAATTTTATCAGCTAAATAGCCTGCAAAAATGGCAACACCAATAGCGGGAAATGCCTCGGTTAAGCCAATTAACCCTAGCGATAATGGATCTTTGGTGATGCTGAACAACTGCCAGCCAACTACTACTGCCTCAGCTTGAACAGCAATAGTAATTACAAAGCGAACAAAAAGATAGAGATTAAACTCTCTGTTTCTCAGGCTGATGTAAGGATCCAAGTTGAAAAACTTAAAGGTATTTTGCTAAATTTCGAATATCTTGAGAATTGTAATACTCGGTGCCTTCCTCGGCTTTGAAAAGAATGGCCACCATAGATTTTACCAAATGCTCCATTTTAGTTAAACGGTATTTTGAAAGTGCACCAACCATAATCGGATCTATTAATTTTGCAATTCCGACTCCAATTTGTTCCCCAAATCTGAAATCAGATCTTGGCCCAACTAAAATAGAGGGCTGGAAAATGCTGAGATGCTGAAACCCGATTTTTATTACAGCTTGTTCTGTTTCACCTTTGGTTCTACTATACAAAACCTTCGCATTCGGATTGGCACCAACACTAGAGACCAAAACAAAATTCTGAACTCCACATAAATATGCAGCATTCGCAGCATTCACAATGTAAGTGTAATCTACTTTGCGAAATGCTTCAGGTGAACCCGCTTTTTTGAGTGTAGTTCCCAAACAGGAAATAACGCAATCGGTATTGTTAAAATGCTGAATAGAATCAGTAATGGCGTCCAAATCGGTTTTCACGAAAGCTATTTTGTGGTGACTTACATGGGGTTCACCTCTGCCGATACAAACGATTTCTCGAACTCGGTCAGACTGTATTAATTCTAGCAAAAGTAGTTTTCCAACTGCGCCTGTGTAGCCCAGAACCACAATTTTATCGTAGGTTATTTTCATGCGTGGTGATAAGGTTCGTTATTGATGATGGCATATGCCCGGTAAATTTGTTCAGCTAAAAGAAGACGAATCATTTGATGTGAGAAAGTCATTTTAGAAAAGCTTAGGTTAAAATCTGCTCGATTTTTCACTTCTTTCGAAAGTCCGTAAGCACCGCCAATAACGAAGCAGAGGTTTTGCCTACCGTTGTTTTGCCATTTCATAAGGTTTTCTGCAAGCTTTTCTGAACTTAAAATGGTGCCTTCAACTTCCAAATTAACAACCCAATCTCGCTCTGTTAACTGCTGCATAATTTTCTTACCCTCAGCTTCCATTAGCAAGTCTTTTGGATAAGAATTCATTTTTTTGGGAAGCTCAAGGGTAATTTCTTCAATGGGACTGTAATTCTTAATACGATTAACAAAAACCTCAATGCCTTGTTTTAAGTAAGCCTCTGTGGTTTTGTTAACTTGAATTATTTTAATCCGCATATGCAAAAGTAGGATTTAATAAGGAGACCACATTTACATAGTTTGAGTCTGAAAGGCATTTTAGACCTTTCAAAATGTCAGTTCTTCGTAAAATTTTTACATTTATTTTCACTTTTTTTGATTTTTTGTTAATTAGTTGTAAATTGGAATTTCAAACTCAATAGCATGAATACGCAAATTAACCCAATCGTAGTGCCGATAGATTTTTCTACCTATTCAATAAACGCCTTACATCAGGGATATTTCATGGCACGTTTAATGCGTACCGACTTGGTTCTGGTACATGTTATCCCAAGTATGTTGTCTTCTGGCGAGTCTAGTACGCTTTCGTTTTCAAATCCAAAACACAGAACCATTTATGCTGAGATAACAGATCGATTAGATGAACTTGTAAATCAGGAAGATATAATGGGCGGGGTTGATGTTTCGTACCACATAGCCAGAGGAAATATTGCTAAGGAAGTAATTAAGGTTGCAGATGTAGTAGATGCATCCTTCATAATTATGGGCACTCGAGGCGGCGATGCCAACGAACAAGGGGATATTGGAACCAATGCGTATCAGGTTTCCAGTGGTGCTAATTGTCCGGTTATTACTTACCGCAGCAATGTTAAACAACGTGGGTTTAAAAGTATTCTCCTACCAATTGACACCACAATTTACTCCCGACAAAAAGTAAAAACCGCTGCGTTTATGGCGTATTTATTTGATGCAAAAATTCATATACTGGGAATCAGTTCTGAAATGGGAGCCGAGATTGAACATAAATTAACCATTTTATGCAAACAGGTATACGAGTTTATAGCTGAATACAACATTCCTCGATCGGTTACCATTGCCACAGGTAAAAAAATTACAGATTTTATTTTGGAGATGGCTCAGAAAGTTGAAGCCGATGTTATTTGCATCACAACAGAAAAAGAGCCAGGCATAGAAGATATTTTCATGGGAGAGACGGCACAGCGATTGGTTAGTAAATCGCAAGTGCCCATTTTAAGCATCAAACCCATGCCCATCAGCGAAATATACGAGTTTGGAACTTAGGCAGTAATTGCAGCCAATGGAACTCTGATTGCTTTGTTTGCCAAGATATTTTAAAGATGAACAACATTTTGGAGGTTTTGTGAAACATCTAAGATAAAAGTGGGTAGGCATTGCTATATAGAAACTACATCTTTGCAACTAAATTTTTGTACAGCAACTTATTGCTTTTTAGGATTTTGAAATCCGAACTTT
>DAIRTB010000023.1:0-12790 GCA_036804105.1 Bacteroidota bacterium
GCACGATTCCTTGAAGTACTTTGCTCAAAACCCGATTTGGAGAAGATGGCACCACAATCAGATCACTTTTTCTATGATCTATGCCTTTACTGAAAACTTTATGTTACCCTTTTCGCACGATGAGGTGGTACATGGAAAAGGGCCATTAGTAGATAAAATGCCAGGCGATCAGTGGCAGAAATATGCTAATCTTAGGGCGATGTTTACCTATATGTTTACTCATCCCGGTGCTAAGCTAATGTTTATGGGTTCTGAATTCGGACAAACAACTGAGTGGAATCATGATGGAGGCTTGTGTTGGGATTTACTTGATAAAGATCCAAATTCTGGGGTGAAAGCGCTAGTTAAATCGCTAAATTCCTTATTGAAATCAGAGCCAGCAATGCACGATTATCTTTTCGACCCTAAAGGTTTCGATTGGGTGGATGCAGACGATGCACAAAATTCTGTACTTTCTTACGTAAGAAAAGGAAAAACCGAAAACGATATGATTTTGGTAGTATTGAATCTTACGCCTAAACCACATCCAGTTTATAGAATCGGATCAACCGAAGAAGGTGTTTACAATCTCCTTTTCAATTCTGATGATAAAAATTTCTGGGGTTCAGGATATGAAATTCCTACCAAAGTTGAAACCGAAGCTGAACCATGGCATAGAAGAGATTTTAGTGCAAACTTCGTTTTAGCTCCACTTTCGGCTATGGTATATAAGTTTGTGCCGAAACCAACAAAAAAAGCAGGTAAAACAGCTGCAAAGAAAGAAGTAACTCCAAAACTAAGCCGTGAAAAATCTGCTAAGAAACCAATAATTACTCCAGAAGTTATTGCTAAAAGTGATGTTGTAGACGATGTTTTTGTACAAATTCCTATTGTAGAAGCACCAATTACCGAAACGAAAAAACCAAAAACACCCAAAAAAGCCGAACAGAAAACTATTATCCAACCAGAGAAAATGATTGATGTTCAGGCTAAAGTAGAAAAGGCAACTCGCAAATCGAAAGCTTCGGCAGAGGTAAAAGCTGAAAATCCAGCAACTAAAGCATCCGTTTCAAGAAAAGCATCTCCAACGCCCGAAGCAGGTGCTGGAAAAGATGCAGCTAAAAACATCACCCGAAAGAAAAAGTAACAAACTTTTCTTTACCCACAATTGAATCCAACAAAATCAGTAATGAAGAAAATTATATTTTGTTTCCTTAGTGTATTTTTAACGCTAAGTACAATTTCCAAAGCACAAAGCATCAGTATGGTGGAGCCGCCGCTTTGGTGGGCAGGCATGGAGAATACTAAGCTCCAAATAATGGTTTATGGCCCAAATATTTCGGCTACAACGCTAGATTTAAAAAGCAATTTAACTGGGGTAACCATTTTGGGTGCAGAAAAAGTTGAGAATCCAAACTACCTTTTTGTTAATTTGGATATTGCTAAAGATGCACAAACAGGCATGCTTAACCTAAACTTCATCGGCAAAAAGAAAATAAAATATGCTTACGAAATTAGAAAACGGAATATTCCAGATAACGTAACAAAAGGTTTTGGCCCAGAAGATGTAATTTATCTAATTATGCCAGATCGGTTTGCGAATGGCGATCTGAGCAACGATATCGTAAAAGGGATGCAGGAAACCACCATCGAAAGAAGCAATCCGAAAGGAAGGCATGGTGGCGATTTACGTGGCATCATCAACAATCTAAATTATTTGAAAGAACTGGGTATTACCACTTTATGGTTGAATCCGGCATTAGAAAACGATCAGCCAAAGGAGTCTTATCATGGCTATGCCGCTACCAATTTGTATAAAATAGATAAACGTTTAGGAAGTAACGAGACCTATCTTGAGTTGGTAAACAAAGCTCAAGCCATGGGAATAAAAGTGATAATGGACATAGTGCACAATCATGTTGGCAATAGAACTTGGTGGTTTTTAGATTTACCTGAGCAAGATTGGGTGCATCAGTTCGATTCTTTTACCAGAACTACTTACAAAGCAGAAACCAAATTCGATCAATATGCCAGCAATTATGATCGTACCTTAATGGAAAATGGTTGGTTCGACAGGCATATGCCAGATTTGAATCAGAAGAATCCAAAACTGAGTACCTATTTAATTCAAAACAACATTTGGTGGATTGAGTATGCCAAGTTAAATGGTTATAGATTAGATACTTACGTTTATCCTGATAACGATTTTGTAACCAATGCTTTCAAAGCCATAAAAACTCAATATCCAGATTTTGGTTTGGTAGGCGAAGTTTGGGTTCAACCTGTTGGCACTTCAGGTTACTATACCGATGGCTCTCCCTTCTTGAAAGGCAAGCGAACCTACATGCCTGGAGTTACAGATTTCCCACTTTATGATGCCATAAAAATGGGCTTGAACGAAGACAATGGCTGGAATACTGGTTTGAGCAGAATTTACTATACGCTTACCCAAGATTTTGTTTATGGCAACCCGAACTACAACGTTACTTTTTTAGACAATCATGATATTTCTAGAATTTCATCTGAATTTAACGGCGATATAAATAAGCTAAAGTTGGCATATGGATTTATGCTTACCACTAGAGGAATACCGCAGGTGTTTTATGGAACTGAATTGATGATGCAATCTTATGCAGATCCAGATGCCAAAGTGCGAATCGATTTTCCGGGAGGATGGCCTGGAGATAAGCTAAATAAATTTACTGCCGAAGGCCGATCGCCAGAAGAAAACGACATGTTCAATTTCATGAAGACCTTAAACAATTGGCGTAAAACCGCAAGTGCTGTTCATACAGGAAAATTAACCCATTTTGTGCCTCAAAACAACGCCTATGTTTATTTTAGGCACAACGATGCTCAAACCATTATGGTAATTATGCATACTGGCAAAAGTGAGCAAATGTTACCATTGGCTAGATTTAGCGAACGAACATCCGGATTTACAAAGGGTAAAAACGTTTTAAATGGAGAAACAATATTGCTTGGTGATGCGTTAAAATTACAACCTAATACCATAACAATCTTAGAATTATCGAGATAATGGCGAATAAACAAATCTGCATACATGGACATTTTTACCAGCCACCACGAGAAAATGCTTGGATTGAGCAAATAGAAATACAAGAATCTGCTTATCCGTTTCATGATTGGAATGAGCGCATTACCTACGAATGTTATGGACCAAACGCCTTCAGCAGAATTTTAGACGATGACCGCAAAATCTGCGACATCGTAAATAATTATTCTAAAATCAGTTTCAACATCGGGCCAACCTTATTGAGTTGGATGAGCGAGAAAACGCCGCTTGTTTATCAAGCGATTTTAGATGCAGATAAGCTTTCCATGAAAAATTTCAATGGGCATGGATCTGCCTTAGCACAGGTTTATAACCACATTATTATGCCTTTGGCTTCAAAGCGGGACAAAGAAACTCAGGTAAAATGGGGCATTGCAGATTTCGAACATCGATTCAACAGAAAACCAGAGGGTATGTGGTTAGCCGAAACTGCTGTGGATACAGAAACATTAGAAGTATTGTCAGACCACGACATCAAGTTTACCATACTTGCTCCTAGACAAGCTCATAAAGTAAAGTACAGAGGTAGCAGCGATTGGGTTGAGATAAACTCCAATATCGATCCAAGAAAACCATATACCTGTAATCTACCATCGGGAAAAAGCATTGTCTGTTTTTTTTACGATGGAAATGTTTCTCAAGCTGTTGCTTTTGAAGGCTTGTTGAAGGATGGAAAATTATTTGCAAATCGCTTGATGGGAGCGGTTAATTACAACGATCCAAATCCACAATTGGTGCATATTGCAACCGATGGCGAGTCTTATGGCCACCATCACCGCTATGGAGATATGGCTTTGGCGTATTGTTTGCGAAAAATTGAAGAATCGAACGAAATTGAATTAACCAATTATGGCGCTTTTTTAGAAGAATTTGAGGTTGAACATGAGGTTATTATTCACGAAAATAGTAGTTGGAGTTGCGTACATGGCGTTGAGCGTTGGAGAAGTAATTGCGGGTGTTCTGATGGCGGTGGCGGAAGAACTCAAGCATGGAGAAAGCCATTGCGAGATGGTTTAAATTGGTTGCGAGACGAATTAGCTGCTGTATTTGAAGAACAAATGAAGCCCTTTCATAAAGATCCTTGGGCTTTGAGAAATGCCTATATTGAGGTTGTTTTGAGGAAGGACACAAATTATTGGCGGTCTTTTGTTCAACAAAACTTCAAAAAAGATTTATCTCATGATGAAATTGTGAAGATATTTAGGATGTTAGAATCTCAGAGAAACTCGCTCTTAATGTTCACAAGCTGCGGTTGGTTTTTCGATGAGGTTTCAAGAATAGAAACCAAACAAATTCTTCAGTACGCAAAAAGAGGAATTCAGATTGCTGAGCAGGAAAGTAGTGCACGCTTAGAGAAAAGATTTCTGGAATTCCTAAAACTCGCACCTTCTAACGACCCAGATTTTGGTTCAGCTTACGAAGTTTACAAACGAGAAGTTGTACCTGCTGTGCTAACTTTAACTAAAGTTGCCATGGTTTTTGCCGTGGAAAGTCTTTTACATGAACAACCTGAAACCCTAGCGGTATTCAATTATGAGTATAAAAATGAGTACGTAAAGCGTTATGAATTAGGAAATAGGCGTTTAGTAGTTGGAAATTCTACCATTATTTCTAAAACAACGCATTCCACAAAGCAATACAGCTATGCAGTTTTGTATTTGGGTCAACACGATTTGATGGGGTATTTTAATGAGCGAATAGATGCGACCGTTTTTTCTGAAATGCAGAAGATGTTGAAAACCGCATTTTATCAATCTAATATTTCTGAAATGATTTCCTTAATGGAGAAATATCTCAATCATCGTAAATTTTCATTTTGGGATTTGTTAAAGGACAATCAACAAAGTTTGCTAGATCAGTTAGTGCGTGCTCAAGAAGATGAAGCACAGTTTTTCTTTCAGAAGGTTTATGAGCAGAGCGTTAATCTAATGAATGTAATGAAATCGGCAAATCTAACCTTGCCAATGGCTTTTCTCAAAAATCAGGAGTTAGTAGTAAATAATAGAATAGAGCGATTCTTCATTAGCAAAAATTTAAGACCCTCAGTATTAGAAGACCTTGTTGCCCTTGTGAAAAACTGGAAGATTTTTCTCGACCACCCTTCCATTTCGTTTAAGGCAAGAAAGCGTTTGTTAAGTGAGCTAGATTACATTGGCAAACAAGGTTACGAATGGAATCACATTGAAAAAATTGATAAAATTTTTGGATTGCTTCAGGAGCTTAATGTTGTTTTAGATTTAACGGAGATACAAAATAAGGTTTTTAGTATGGCACCTATAATCGAAGCGCAAGTAAAAATGGCTACCATAAAAGAAGAAGCAAATACGGAAAAACTGCTGAAATCTTATTTAAATCTCGCTGCACGTCTAAATATAAAAACCGATGCTTTAATTGGAAATTATGAGTTAAGAATAAATTGAAAATGTATATTGATAATTGTTTGAAGTTTGTAGTAGGGGCTAATTGAATATACCCGTCGCAATTCACCATTAATTCGTCTGTAAAATTCACCAAAACTAGGCTGGAATTTCATCAAGAATACTCTCGATAAATTTGGTTTGCGTCAGCCAATCTAAAATCCAAAATCAATCATCTAGAATTTAGATTACGGGCTTACAAAACTAATAGACAAATTGAAGTAAGGTGTTGGACTTAGTGTATTCCTCATAGCGAATGGTTGATCTCCAAAAAAGCCACGGAAAAATTCTTTTCCATCAGGAAGAAAATCGGCATCGAAAGAATAATTTAGGCGAACTCCTGCCTGTGCTGATGCCCAGAAATAACCTATCAATTGCCTTTGGTATTCGAAACGTGGTTTTAACTCACCTCTTCTAATCTCGAAACTATTTGTTGGTGTTGAAAGCGATTCAATTCTGTAGCTCTGACCTTCTAGCTCGTATCCCATTAACAGTAAGCTTTTAGCGTTGAAAGTTCTTCTTACATGCGCACGTGCAGGAAACAAAATTTCCGTACCCCATTTATTTTGTTTATCCGTGTAATTAAACATTACTATTGGTATATAATTCATGGCGCCAACACGGTAGGTTCGAGACATTCCGATTGCCCATTGTTTTCTATCATTTGGACGTTTTCCCCACAGTGCAGCAGCAGAAAAGCGAGCATATTTAAGAGGCTGAATATTGCTAAGGCTGTAATCGCCACTTAAATCTACCTGACCTTGAAAAAGTAAGAATGTAGTTGCATTTAAGGGTTTGTAATAGGTGCTAAAAAAGCCTGCGGTTTGTAATCCATTGGTTCGTAAAGGATCGCCTAAAGGACGAATTACTGTAGTCAGAATGTCGTCGGCAACGAAGTTATATTTGGCATAGTTCAAACCCATTTGCCAGATACCTTTTACTGTTGAAATAACAGGTATATTTGCGTAAAGTCGCATTCCAGAAACGAAGTTAAATCTTAATTTTTCGTTGGCTGGAGGTAAATCTCCATCAACTGGAAAACTACCTATGTCGGAAAATTTGGCATCAAAGCCCAGCTGAGTTTCGTAACCAATGGTTGCAAAACGTTGCGGACTTAATCCCGTAATCTTTGCGTTTGCGTAAGTTTTGGCTTTCTTTCCAGTGTATTCAACTTCGCCATATTGGTCGAAATCTTCTTCCTCTTCTTCTGTAACTTGAGCAAAAAGGTTGGTGCAGAAGCCCAGCCCAATTATCAGGGCAAAGGTTAGGGAGCGCATTATTTTTTCTTAATTTCTATTTTGCTCCAAACATCTGTTCTGCCGAAAGTTTTCACCCCAATATATCCTCTGATTTCCAAGGTGTTGGGATCTTTCATTTTAATAACACAACTGTAAGTTGACCCATTTTCTGGATCATATATGGTGCCGTTAATCCACTCCTTGTTTTTGTCGTATTCAAAGTCTTTCAACATTCTGTAACCTTTTAAAGGAACAGACCTTAAAGATTCGTCGGGATTGTTTTTATCTGTTTTAGGCGTTCCAGTTGCTGGGTCGTTTGGTTCTTTTAGGTAAACAATTCTGCCGAAGTACTTATCGCCAATTTTTTCAATTTTAACACGTGCTTTACCATTGCTTGGTTCCCACAAGCCAACAATTGCTTCGGCTTCGGCAGTTTCTTGAGCGAACAATTGAGTTGTAAAACAGAAGCCTAATAGGGCTAGAAGCATCATTAATTTTGTCATAATATTATTTTTTAATTTCTAAATTTAAGGTAATTGAAACTGTTCCAGAAAAATCATCTTCAATATCATCCTGAAGAATCATGTCGGTAACTATAGTAAGCTTATCGTCTTGAAAATATTTAGCTAAATCTTTTAAATCTGCTGCAAGTTTAAATGTTGCTTGGTTTCCAATAATTTGTTCTTCATCGGCAAACGCAATCTGCTGCATATCTGCATTTTTAGAGGTTAGGGAAAGGCCTATTTGAGATACCCCAACAGCATTTAAATCGTTCGAAGTTTTTAATGCAGCAGATACAATGCTTACATCACCTAGGTTAGAAGCTTCGAAATTTGGAATTCCAGTAAGTTCGCTCAAGTTAACTTCATAAGTTCCAGTGGCAGTATTCGAACCTTCAAAAAGTGGCCCAGATGCGGTTACTTCTACTGATATTGATTTGTTCTCTACAGATTCAGTGCTTCCGCAACTGCTAATAAATGCTGTTGCGGCAATGCATATTCCCAAACCGAAGAACCTATTTAAAATCCATTTCATGTGCTTAAATTTTATCGGTCTGCATTTTACAAATTTTTTTCCAAAAACTAAGAAAAACCCAACATAAAGTTGGGTTTTCGGTTACGGATTTATTAGAAATGGTGCTTCTCCATTGGTAATAATCACCTTGGTATTTGGGCTTTTCGAGAGTTTATCGAATGCTTCAATGCTTAAAAACTGGAGTATTTCTTTATTTAAACCTTCAGAAATTAACTTGTTTGAGTTTTTAATACCCTCTGCTTCAATCATTTTCCTTTCGGCTTCCTGTTTTTCACGTAGCAGTATAAATTCCATGCGTTGTGCTTCTTGTTCGGCTTGAAGCTTTTCTTCAACAGCACGATACAGGTTTGGTGGTAATAAAATACTTTTCATTAAGACAGATTCTACAATAATACCTCTTTGGGTAAGCTGATTAGACATTAACTGTTTTATCTCACTTTCAATGGCCATTCGGTTACCAGTATGCATATCCTTTGCCATAAACTTTGAGGAGATATCTGCCGCAGCTGCTCTAAAAATGGGCAAAATCAATACATTCTCGAAATCTTCTCCAACTTTTTCTATAAGTGTAGTAGCTTGAGCTTGATCTACATGGTATAAAATTGAAATTTCAGCAGTTACGTTGAGACCTTCTTTAGATGGTAAATCTAGCTTTACCTCCAAATTTATGGTTCTAACTGGCACCATAATTATCCTGGTAATAAATGGATTAAAAGCTTTTGGTCCTGCTTGAATTGGTTTTTCAGCAATTTTACCTAATTTTCTTTTTACGCCAACATCTCCCTGTTGAATTACTCTACACGAACTCCCCAAAAATAGAAGTCCAAAAGCTGCAATAAACAATGATAAATTCTTCATATATATTCGTTTTTAAGTGTTTTCTTCTTTTGTGGATTTCTTGCCTGTTCGTACATCATTTTACTTTACTAATAATTGGTAGGCATTCAAAAAATGTACCAAATTTTGCCGATTAGTGAAAGATGCTCCAAAAAAATTACAATTGATGCGGTGGAATTTTTTTAAACACGATTTAATGAATAAAAAAAGATGGGCAGAATTTTGGGTCTAACACCTCCTTGAAAATAATGAGCATGCTGTGTTTTGTTTAAGCTGCCTGTCGTTGTCGTTGTACTTCGACTTGCTCAGCAACCAAGCTCCGTCGAAACGCCCTGATTCTTTCTCGAGTACCCGACAATGAAAACAGAAATTCTAAAGTTTCGACGGGCTCAACGACCGAATTTCTGTTTTCAATGTCTGATGCTTTTTGAACACGATTAAGTAATGGGCAGAAAATTCATTATATGTTTAAAAATCCTGAAAAATCCTGATTTAGACAATTTCCTTTTCATCCCCCCCTAATTAACAATAACTTCTACCTCTTTGCCTGAAATTCTGGTTATAAGCCACTTAATAAGCTTGGTCTTTTCTGCAATTACCATTTTTCCATTGGCTGTAGTTACAATTACAACCGCAATGGGTTTTGCTGCATTATCTTTTGCTTGGTAAGCATTGGTTTCTGCATAAATAACTTCGGTAATTGTGGGAAAAAGAGCTTTCATTTCGCCTAACAAAACTTTGCCGAACTCTGAGTTGGTCTTTAAAGCAGCTAATTCTTCATTTTTGCTTATCAAGGCCTGATTTAATCTTGCAATTTCCTCCCGTAAACCTAAACCTTCCTTGCCAGCATTTGAAAGCTCGTCTAACGATAATCCTTGTTTTATTACCACATCGGCATCTTCAAGATTAAAACTTACGGCACTTTGTTGGATGGCATTTTTCTGTACTTCCGTTAGATTTAAGCCACCATATATTAGGGTTATGCGATTTTTATCGTTGTCTATATCGCTCTTCAAGAGGAAATTGCCCTCAAACATACTGAGGTTGTCTACGTATCGCTTAGCATTTTCGTTGAACTTTTCCTTCTTCACCAACAGAAAACCGAAGTAAATACTAGGCACAATTACAATTAAAATAACCAAGGTAATTAGGTTGTTTACCTTCTTTTTTTGGCCTTCGTTTACAATGGTTCTGATGGGCAATTTCAGATATTGCGAAACCACTACAGCCGCCAATGCAATAAAAACCGTGTTTATGGTAAAGAGATAGAGTGCTCCAAAAAAGAAATCGTACTGAGCTGTTGCAAGCCCATAACCTGCGGTACAAAGCGGTGGCATTAAGGCAGTTGCGATGGCTACCCCTGGGATTACATTTCCTTTTTGGCGACTGCTAATAGCTACAATTCCAGCTAAACCACCAAAAAGTGCAATCAAAACATCGTAAATACTTGGGCTTGTTCTCGCCAAAAGTTCAGATTGTGCAGATGATATTGGGCTCAAAGCAAAATAAGTGGTAGAAGCAATTAAACTGGCAAATACCGCAAACGTAAAGTTTTTTACCGACGATCTAAACAACTCAAAATTGTAAGTGGCAATACTGTAACCCATGCCGTTTATGGGACCCATTAATGGTGAGATCAACATGGCACCTATAATTACAGCGGTAGAATTCATGTTCAACCCAACCGATGCCACCACAATGGCGAAAACTAATATCCACAGATTGGTACCTTTAAAGGTTATACCTTTTAGGATCTCTTCATGTATAAGATCGTGGTTTTCAAGCTCAGGATCTAAATCGAAATAGTTAACTATATTTCTTAGTACCGATATTGGGTTAGTCTTTCCTTCCATGTTTGTTGGTAAATCGAAAACAAGATGCATAAAAATTGGCGCTTTTATTTACAAGAATTAAACTAGACCTGCTTTGATTTCAATTTACATTCGATTCTTGACTAATCGCCCTCTACTTCCATAGGTAAATCCAATTAATAAATAAGCAGTTTTTAGTGTTTTCTTTTTTTGTAGATGATGTTTTCCCGTATTGCAAACTTGAGCAAATTATTAAATTTACGGTAAGCTCTATGCAAAAAAGACCCAAAAGAAAACCAAAAGCACGATAATCAAATTGCTAACCACATTTACCGCATCGTTATTGATTCCTTTGAAACCGGAAATTAGTTTTGACTCTGTGCTTGCATCTTCTTCAATTTCGCCAGATTGAGTTTTATATTTCGCTTGAAATAAATAGCCCAAAATGCTATCTAGATACATGCCGAGAAAACCAAAAACACTAACGTAAAAAGCGGTAATCAATTCCACTGAAAAAGCAAAATAAACCAAAACACCAATACTAAAACTTCCAAGTAAACCAGCCAATGTGCCTGGCAAAGTAATGGCACCAGAAACGCCAACTGGCATAGCTTTAAATGTAAGTGGATTTACATGCCTCCACCTAAACCTAGATCCGATTTCAGAACTCCAGGTATCTGAGGTGCTAACAGCTATACTGATAAATGCTAGGTGCAATCCATGTGGAATAAAATCTGGAATCATCAAAATGGAGTAAATGCCGCCATTGCACAAAACCTGAATGTAGTTTCTGGGCTTTCCCTGTTTGGCATCTTTAGAAAGCTGCCCATGTAATTTACTCAGAAGTGAGCCACTTAGAAAAAAGAACCCAATGGGTAGCAAGGCCAGAAATCCCCCGAAAAGAAAAAGAAAAAAGCCCATTAAGGCAGCAGCAATTGCCCCATCAACAGAAAGCATTTTCTTTTTGACGGCGAAAAATGCAAAGACATGGAAAAATAGAAAAAGCAAAAGCAATTCTGCTATCCCTAAGTAATGATGGTAACCCTCCAGTTGATTCAGCAGCAAAAATCCAAAAATAGGAACTGTAAAATTGTCGGTTCCTCCAGACCCAATGCCTTCACTATAAGTAAGTAAAAGCGAAATCATGATGAAAATGAGCAGCGTTTGAATATTCGAATAATCCAATAACTCGAATCTACTATTTATCAGCATCAAGATTATAAACGTTCCCACAAAAAAGGAGATACTGCCAATATAGGTCTTTACATCGCCAGTTAAATTATAAAATTTACGCCCAAACAATTTGCCGAAAATTGCAGCGGCGGCATCGCTCAAAGCCAATATAAGCATTGCAGTAAAAATGAATTTTCTTTCTGCGTGTGGCCAAATCAGTAATAAACAAAAGGCTAAAGCGAAAAGCACAATTCCCCAACTTCTTCGTCCTAAATTATCTGAAAACAGGTAGCGTTTATAAACCAGAAAAGTCAAAAGAATTACTGCCCCGAATACAATGGAGGCGAGAAAATGTAAGTCCTCGAAAATTAAGGATGCAAATGCACAAGCGCCAACCGCACCAATATGCAAGATTTTTCTTGCTAACCATTGAGGTAATTTGTCTTTCCTCGACAATATTTCCATTATTATTGCAAGGCAAAATAGTGGAATTATAAAGTAAATTAGGAGTTGATAATCTGCTTGCATTAAAGGGTATAAATATAGCTCAGTTTGGCAATTAAATTGAAAGAATTAGAAGATTTTACCTGGTTTCCGAAGGTGCTACGCAAAATGCAGGTAGACTACATAGGTTGGTTGGTTGCTGTTTTTCAAGTTTATGCAAAACCTGCAGAAATTCTAGCCCAAAAACTTGCCGAACTTAATAAATCTCATTTGGTTGATTTAGCATCTGGCAATGGTGCACCTGCCATTTTTGTTGCCGAAAAAATTAAAAAACCAAACCTAAGGTATTTATTAACAGATCGATATCCTTCTTTTGGAAATTTTGAAAACCCACAAATTCAAGTTCAAAATTCGCCTTTTGATGTTTTAAATGAATCTGCAAATCCCGATTGTTTTTATACTATGTTTAACGCATTCCATCATTTCGAACCCCATCAACAACTAGAATTGATGCGCAATTATGGAAAATCTGGCTTTATGGCTTTTGAAATTCTTAGGCCTACCGTACTCGATTTCGTCAAAATACTCATCACCACTACCGTTTTGCAATTGATATTTACTCCATTTGTAAAACCATTTAGCCTGTTGCGCTTGTTATTTACCTACATTATCCCCATAAATTTAATTACCATAAGCTACGATGGTTTGGTAAGCGTATTAAAATCGCTCAATAAAAAACATTTCCAAGAATTGGTAAATAAACTCGACCCTGAAATCTTC
>DAIRTB010000024.1:0-12759 GCA_036804105.1 Bacteroidota bacterium
GGATTTTCAATTCTAAATTTTGGATCACTTGAACCTTGTTCAACGCTTTCTGGCCCCAACAAATAGGGTTGCTCCGTTTTGTCATAAACTCTTAAATAATCAATTTCAAAAGTTTGGGGAAACGGTGTAGAGCTGTTTGGGCTACCGGGCCAATTACCACCAACTGCCATATTTAATAAAAAATGAAATTTCTGATCAAAAGGCCATCTTCCCGTTATGTCGGCTCTAGTCTTCGTAGCATAAAGATATCCGTCGATATACCAAGTTATCTTTTGGTCGGTCCATTCCATCGCATACACGTGAAAATCTTCATTAAAAGTACCAGATGGTTTGACATATTTTTTAGTTGTACTTTGATTATTGGGCCAAACATTTCCAAAATGAAGCGTACCATGTATTGTATTTGGCTCATGACCGAGGTATTCCATAATATCAATTTCTCCACTCAATGGCCAAATTCCATACACATTATCTGTAGGTAGCATCCACAATGCAGGCCAAAGACCTTGTCCAATGGGCATCTTCATTCTTGACTCAATTCTGCCAAATTTTATATCTACCTTACCATTGGTCCGTATTCTCGCAGAAGAATATTGTTTTCC
The DNA here is from genome assembly GCA_036804105.1 of Bacteroidota bacterium. Taxonomy (GTDB): domain Bacteria; phylum Bacteroidota; class Bacteroidia; order UBA7662; family DAIRTB01; genus DAIRTB01. Next base: position 603 of record DAIRTB010000024.1, read on the forward strand.
TCCTATATTTTCTCTTTTTGCTACGATCTTAAGGGTACCGTTGGAGACTGTGGCATTAGCAGATTGATAAGATTGCAATTCATTGTTGCCCCATCCACAAAGATTGATATCACAACCATCACCTATTTGAAAATTCCATGATTTTGAGTCTAAAGATGACTGATTGAATTCGTCTGCCCAAACTAGGGTTGGACACTGCCCAAAGGCATTAAAACATAGGGTAAATGACAAGCAAACGGCTAAATTCTTGATTGTATGCATGATTTGAATTTATTTTACTACAAATATAATTCAAATAAAATATTTCTTTTTTAATTGGGTGAAAATTTTTGGAAATTGTCTAATTATGGTTTTGGAGAATATGCTATTTGTCATTTTTCAAAAGTTCATAAGTGGCTTGGCTTAGATTTACCCTACCTACTTGGCCTGATGATTCCATTCTACTGGCAGTATTTACGGTATCGCCCCAAATATCGTATTGGAATTTTTTAATGCCAACAATCCCGGCAACCACTGGACCAGTATGAATGCCAATTCTTATTTCAAAAAAAGGCAAGTTATTTTCTATTTTTTTTGCCTTTCCCACTGCTACAAATTTTGCCATTTCAATGGCGGCATTTACCACATCTTTTGCATGTGTATTATTAGGTGTGGGTAATCCACCAGCAGCCATATAGGCATCGCCTATGGTTTTTATTTTCTCGATTCCATATTTTTCGCAAATACGATCGAAAGCAGAAAAGCACTCATGTAAATCTTTAACCAATTCTTTTGGGGTAAGTATTTCGCTCAAGGCGGTAAAGCCTTTAAAATCTGTAAATAGTACCGTTACTTGGTCTACCAGTTTGGCATCTGAGCTGCCTTTTTCCTTGAGTTCATTTGCAGTTTCTTCTGGTAGGATGTTCAAGAGCAGTTCTTCGCTTCTGGCTTTCTCTTTAGATATGATCTGATTATCTCTTTTTTTCGTGAGATAACTACGGTAGCTTACACCAGCAAGCCCAATCATAAGTGCGAAACCAATTATAAATCCATTACGCTGTTGGTTTTTTCTTCTAATTTGTTCTTGAGCAATAGCATCCTTTTTTTCCTGTTCTGCTTTAGATAGTGCCTCTTTTTTAGCATATTCATATTGAAACTGATTGCGCATAACCTCCTTTTTATTTTCCTCGCTTTCTATGCTATCTCGCATGTTGATATAAAGTTCGTGCATGCGAAGTGCTTCTGCTGGTTTATTTGATGCTTTATAGCTTTTCCATAATGAATTTGCAACTTCTTTTATCATTTGTACTGAGCCAACTTCTTGGGCTAGAGCAAGCGATTTATTTCCATATTCAATAGCTTGTTTGTAATTTAAATTGGTATTGAAAACCATTGCTTTTCCAGAGTAGGCAGCAGCCATTCCATCTAAATTGCCCAACACTTCCTGAATTTTATATGCTTTTTCAAAGAGATCTAATGCCTCATTTTGATTGTTTTGATCAAGTTTAATGTAAGCCATATTAGTTAAACAATATCCAATCTTTCTTTTTTCACCAATTGCTTCATAAAGCGATATTGATTTCGATAAAAGATTTATGGCCTCCTCTAATTTGCCCAGGTCTTTATGTAGTCCCGATAGATTAGACAAAGCTGTCGCTTCACCATACTTATCTCCAATTTCTTGGAATATCTCATAAGCCTTTTGGTTGTAATCTAGCGCTTCAACATAATTTTTTTGTCTTTTATATATATTTCCGATGCCATTCAGTACTCTAGCCATTCCAGGCTTATCTTTTAATTGTTCATGTATTAATAAGCTTTTGGTGTATAATTCAATTGCTTTTGCAAAATTTCCTTGCTCATAATGAATTGTACCGATATTGTATTCTACTGTTGCGATTGCGCCTTTTAGGTTAATTTGTTCTAAAGGAATTAGGGCTTTCTGGAAATATTCCAACGCAGATGGGAAATCTGCCTTATGAAGATAAACTACAGCTATATTGTTATAACATCTAGATAAACCTCGCTTAAAGTCAATTTCAGCGCCTAACTTAACCCCTTGATTACAATATTTTAGTGCTGATTCATAATCGTTTATTTGAACATATTCCCAACAAATACTACCTAAAGCCAATACTTTATCTGTATCTGTAGGTGCAACATTCAAGTCATTTAATAGTTGAGTTACTTTTTCGTTCTGCCCGCTTAAATTGCTGCCTGTTAATATTGTAATGAGTATGAAAAAGAATAATTTCTTTAGATTCATTATCTGCATGATTACGGATGTTTTTAAGTTATTTAAACATTTAGGTTAACAATTTTAAGAATTAAAAGCCAGAAAATTACACTGGAACCATAATTTAACATAGACGGTTTATTAAACTAATTCTTTCGGAAATAGTAATTATCGAGCCCCTTTCTAAGGAAAGTTTGGCGCAATTTGCTGATAGATTATCTTTAAGATAATTTTCCTTTTTCAACTTTGAAGTAGATATTCAAAACTATTCCCCTGAATGTATCAAATTATTTTTGCTGATAAAATCTCATTCTACGTGCTTCAATTCTGCTAATTGTTATTATTAAGTTTAGGTCTGCTAACTTTGGAAATGTTTTTCAGTAGAAGGAAGAAAATCTATATATTAATTGGTCTTTGGATACTCATGGCGTCTGCGGTCGTGTCTTTGAGTAAACTGAAAGAAGATCGTCCTATTTTCGAGGTGATGGTTTTGAGTTTTCCCTCAGAAGAATGGGAATTTGTGTCCGAATTTTATCAGCCAGATAGTTTAAATGCCTTAATTGCTGAGTTTCAACCAGAGGCAATTGGAGCTGATTTTCAAAAGGATTCTGCAGGTTTTATTCCAAGGAATGAATTAGAAAAATGGATTTTAGGTAAGACAGCTACAGCTTCCTTAGGAGTTTTTTCTACTAGACCGAGAGAAATTGCTGCTCAAAGTTTTGAAAAACTTAAATTATCGATAGATAGTTTAGCTTTTGCTGAAAATGAGTTTTTTCTGAAAAAACAAAGTTTATTTACTGAAAACGTTTTATTAGACAGTTGGGAAAGCATTAATTCAATCAACAACTCTTATACCGATAACCAGTTGTTTTTTTTGTACTCACTAAAAAACAAAGCATTGGGAATAAAATATGAACGTGGAATTAATCGCTGGACTGGTTTTCAAGTAAGAAACACCATAAAATATTGTGTTGAGCATAATATATATCGAGTTTTAATTGTAGCCCCTTTAGAAGAGTCTTTCTACTTACGTAAAAAATTTAGCGCAAGCAGAAAGATTAAACTAGTTCGGCCTTAACGGATTAATTGAAAGCTTCCAGAAACCGGGTAAGTTCTTGGTCCTCCACCAACCTTCCCGGTAATAATTGCTACATAGGTGTATGTGCCTGGATTTGCAGGTGAACCATTGTAGTTGCCATTCCACAGGCGTTCAATACTTTTGGTTTCGAAAACCTTTTCTCCCCATCGGTTAAAAATCTGCATTTCAAAAGCTTGAATTCGAATACCTTTTGGCCCGAAAACATCGTTTAAGTTATTTGCATTTGGGGTGAAAGCGGTTGGAAAATAGAAGATTGGAACGCATTGCTCATTAAGGGTTATAGTGTCGTTTATAGTACAGCCAAACTCGTTTTCAACATTTAAATATATTGTTCCTGGAGCATTTGCCATGTATTGATTGCCTATAAATTCTCCATTGTTCCAAGTATAAATGCTGGTGTTATTGAAGAATTCGAAAATTAAAGTATCTCCTTCACATATTAAGGTATCCTCTGGTAAACGGTCGTCTGGTAGCGGAAAAAGATTCAAAATAAACATGGAATCTAAATTTGTGCAGCCATTGGTGTCTACAACCACAACTTCATATTTGCCGGCAGCACTAACTTGAATGGTATTAATGGTATCGCCTGTATTCCAAAGGTAGCTTACAAAGTCTGCTCCTGGAGAAATTAGAATGGAGTCGAATGCGCAGAGATCTACATCATCACCTAAATCAACAACTGGAAGAGAATTTACCAAGATCGATAAGGTACTATCGTTAGAGGTACAACCATTGTCTGTTACGCTCAGAGTTATTTGCGGGTTACCGGCAGGGTATGAAACTTGGTAAGGCCCAATTCCTGATCCGCTTAAAACGGTGCCTCCATTAAAATCCCAGTTAAAGGTGGAAGTTGGCGTTGCATCACCATTGTAAACAATGTTTATGGGTGAGTTATCGCAAAAAGGCGCTTGAGATTCAAAATAAGGAAGATAAAACGAATCAACGCTAACAATTATGCTGCTGGTATCAGCAGAGCCACAGCCGTCTCTAGTTATTATGTTGTAGGTGGAATCTCCATTTGCAATTATATTTATGGAGGATGTGGTATCTCCAGTATCCCATAGGTAAGCATAATTGGGTAAGCCACCATTAATAACCGCACTTAGTGTTAAAGAATCTCCTTGACAAATTGATGTATCATTTGAAATTTCAAAGGATGGTATATTGTAGTCTCTTATTAAAAATCCAACGTTATTAATAGTGCACAGACTTAAAAGAACGGTAACTAGTACATTTTCGTCGCCTTCTACTATTCCATCTGCAATTGGAACAATGGTTAAAGATGCAGTATCGTTGCCTGCCAAAATAACAATGCTGTCTGGAAGTAAAAGGTAATCAGTTCCATTAATTGCAGTACCACTAAAAGCAATGGGAACAACTACATTTTGCGATGCTGGCGATTCTAACTGAAAAACTACTTTCGCATTTTTACAACCTTCTATTGCATTGGTGTCAACAGCCTGAGGATTGGTAAAATCTAGATTCATAGTTGGAATATTTGCTGTAAACGATTTAGCTTCTAAGAAAACTCCAGAATCTAAAATCTGATCGCTCGCATCTCCAATAGCAAGTTTTAAATTATAAGTAAGGCATGGAATTACGGCAACTTTAGCTGTTAAAATTACTGTATATCCTCCAAAAACAAAGTTTGTATTTGCACTTGCACCATAATTAGGTACAAAAAAAGATGAATTAAACGCAGGATTTACATTGGCAATAGTTACGGGTGTTGTAGTGTTGGGTATTACGGCTATATTAAAATTTACAAATGCTGGTCCACTTGGATTTATACCGGTTACAAAAAAGCCAAAAACATCATTTATTCCATTGGGGTTAACAGGTGGTGCAAAATTTGGGTATTCTTCAGAGGCAAACACATATCTAAAAAGAACTGTATCTGCATCACTTGAAAAATCGAATGTTAAAACTGCCGCATCTCGAATTACTTGGGGTGCAACTATAGCTGCTAGCAATGGGTCGCTACAAGCTAAGCAAGTAGGGTCGCTTGAGGTAATGCCTGGAGCACTCGGAATAGTAGCGGTAAATCCAGAACCCATCACAACGCCAGAATCCATTCCAATTAGGGTCTGTGCATTCTTAAATCTACCAATTGAAAGTGCATTACCTGTGTAATTCACATTCGTAATAACTACTCCGGAGCCAACCAAAACATCTTGAATAAGCTGTTGAGGCGTAAGTAAGTTATCAACTACAATTTGTGCCCTAAGTTCAGAAAATAGGCCTCCTAACATTAAGAGACTTGCAATAATGTAAATGTGTTTTTTCATTCTAGCACTAATATAGTGCTAAAAACAAAAGTGGTCGGCATAACCGACCACTTTTCTTAAAAAAATTTTAATACTATTTTCTTTTTGTTTTGATTCTGGCGTTTTTGCCCTTTGCATCACGCAAGTAAAATATTCTTGCTCTTCTAACAATACCTTGACTGTTTACATCGACTTTCTCAATGTTTGGAGAGTTTACTGGGAATATTCTTTCTACACCAATACCGTTTGAAATTTTTCTTACGGTGAAGGTTTCAGTTGCACCATTGCTTCTACGTTGCAATACAATGCCTTGAAATATCTGTGTACGTTCTTTATTTCCTTCACGGATTTTGTAGTGAACGCTTACGTTATCGCCAGATTTAAATACTGGTAAGTTTGATTTGTGGCTCGTTTCTTCAACGAATTTTATTAAGTCCATGATAGGTAATCTTTTAACCTTTTAAAACGGAGTGCAATATTACACTTTTAACCGCTGTTTTACAAATTATTTCTTTTCATCCCTGAAAAAATCAGGTCTTTTTTCTTTAGTTCTTTGTTGCGCCTGTTCAAACCGCCAATTTTCAATGGCTGCTTGGTTACCGGAACGCAAAATTTCAGGCACTTCCCAACCTTTATAAACTTTAGGTCGGGTGTATTGTGGGGCATCTACCAAACCATCTTGAAAGGAGTCTGAAAGTGCAGAGGTTTCGTCTGATAAGACCCCAGGCAATAAGCGGATGATAGCATCGCTTAATACTGCTGCGGCCAATTCGCCTCCCGAAAGCACATAATTTCCAATGGATATTTCCCTAGTAATTAAATGCTCACGTATTCTTTCGTCTATGCCTTTGTAATGGCCACATAATAGGATTAGGTTTTTGCTAAGAGTTAAACCATTGGCTAAATTCTGATCTAACAGTTCCCCATCTGGACTCATGTAAATTACTTCATCATAAGTTCTTTGGCTTTTCAGAAGTGAAATTAGTCGATCTACCGGTTCAATTTGGATGAGCATTCCTGCACCTCCTCCAAAAACATAATCGTCTATTTTGTTGTGTTTGTTAACGCTGTAATCTCTTAAGTTGTGTACTTGAATATTTACTAGTTGCTTCTTTTTTGCACGTCCAATTATGCTATGATCGAATGCACCGTTAAGTAATTCTGGAACTACAGCGATAATATCTATATGCAACATCAGCTTTCTAAGTAAACATCAAGTAGGCCATCGGGTAGTTGGGTAGTAATGATTTTTAGGTCTTTATCTACTTTTTTCACGATGTCATCGTTTAAGGGCACTAAAACTTCTTTTCCTTGATGATCTATTTCCAGCAAAAATTGCATTGGAGTTTCGTAGGTATTCAATACGATTCCAATTTTTCCAAGGTTGATATCTTGAACTTCCATACCGGTTAATTCGTGATAATAATATTTGTCTGAACCTAAATCGGGGAGAAATTTAATGGGTAAGTAAACAGTGTTTCCAACAAGAGGTTCCGCTTCCTGAGCATCGAAAATATCTTCTAAACTAAAGATGGCTTCAACGTTCGATTTGAATTTTATAGCTTTAATAAAAAATGGAATTAACCTTCTGTTTTTCTGCAGATAGATTAATTCCAAATCTTTGTAAGGCGCTATATTATCTACATCGAATTGTAAAATTAGCTCACCTTTATAACCATGAACCTTGCTGATGTAACCGAATTCGAATACCTCGTCAATGGTCATGGTAGATATTATTCAGCGCTATCCGCAGGGGTTTCTTCAGAACTTTCAGCAGCATCAGCAGTTTCTGCCGGAGCTTCAGCTTGGATTGCAGCAAGTTTTTTCGCATTGATAGCGTTTAAACGAGCATTTTTAATCTTGGCTTCTGCATCGAACTGAGCTTTAAGATTGTCTGAAGCTTTTTTGCTTAAACCGTCTTTTTTAGCGTCAATTTTGTTGGCTTTTTCTTGCTTCCATGCCTCAAGTTTTGCCGCAGCATCTTCAGGAGTGATTGCACCTTTCTTAACACCAATATCTAGGTGTCGTTGATACAAAGCGCCCTTATAACCTAAGATAGCTCGCACAGTATCAGTTGGCTGTGCGCCATCGTTAAGCCATTTTACGGCAACATCGGTATCTAATTCTATGGTGGCGGGGTCGGTATTGGGGTTATAAGATCCAATCCGATCAATAAAACGACCGTCTCTCGGAGACCTCGCATCTGCCACCACAATATGGTAGAAAGGTTTACCCTTCTTACCATGTCTCTGTAATCTAATTTTTACAGCCATTTATATAAGCGTTTTATTGAATGAGGTGCAAAGATAGTAGAATTTTCAAGCACAACAAATAATTTCTTAGCCCTTGTGGAAAGTAAATCTACCTCTATTTTTTAGGTAGCTTGTACAAAAAAGCCACATTTCAAATCTTTTGGTAATTAATCATCATACTTTTTTTGCAGTTTGCTTACAAAGCCTCTAACATAGTTTTTTTAGACCAATAGAACCTAGAAGTTTTGGTTTGGTATATGAAATAAGGATTTTAATGTTTTATTGTGGAATGGCGAAGCCAATCATCCAATTTATACCGAATTTATCCGTTAACATGCCGAAATAATCTCCCCAGAAAGTGTCTGCCATCGGCATAGAAGGTCTTCCTCCTTCTGAAAGTTCGTTGAATAGTCTATCAGCTTCCTTTTTACTGTCAGTTGAAATGGAAATTGAAAAATTATTTCCTTGTGCGAAGTTTTGTCCGTAAGTTTCTCCAGTATCGCTGCCCATAATTTGCGAGCTGCCGTAGGTAAATGCTACATGCATAACCTTTTCTTTATCTGCTTCAGTAAGTTGCATGTCGTCGCCTTCAGGAATTTCGTTGAAGCGACTGAAAGAATCGTATTCCACACCGAACACGGATTTGTAAAAGGTAAATGCTTCTTCGCAGTTACCGTTAAAATTTAAATAAATGTTTGCTGACGCCATAATAGTTTTTATTTAGTGTTTAAAATTTATAGAGTTGATTAATTTTTTGTTTGGAAATTTTTTAAGCGTTCCCATATTTCTCTTCTAGGAAATTTACGGTGGTTTTAATCATTTTACTCAACTCGTCTTTGTTGATGTCTGAAAGCTTTTTCACATAAATACAAGCTTTTCCCATTTTGAATTTTCCAAGATTCTGAAGCAAATGTTCATTTTCAGGATTTCCAGTGTAGACATAAAGTGAAATTGCTGCTTTCCGAGGAGAAAAGCCAACCATAAACCAATCGCCTTCTTGGGTACTTCTGTCTGATTTGTAGTGGTAAGTTCCGAAGCCAATCATAGAATCTCCCCACATTTTGGGTTCAAATCCAGTTGTAGCACGCATTAATTCAAGTAATTCGAAACTGTCTTTGCGTTTCTGCTCAGAATCTGCGTATGTGTTGATAAATTCAGCTAAATCCGCACTGTTTTGTTTAGTTTTTAGCTCTGCCATCTCAGTTTTATAGAATTAGCTTTTGGTTTGAGGAATTTTGGGTTTCCTGATGCAAAATAGAAAAAAATGAGTTTAAGCGTGTGTTGATAATGAAAAAATAATTTTACCCTTTCTTAGATGATCGAGATTTTTGAATAGCTCCTATGTTAAAATTTGCTCAAGCTCTCCTTTCCATTTTACAAATCCATCAACAAGGTCTGAGTAATCGTGGTAAATACGTTTATAATTATCTTCAGATGAGCTGATATACGCAATTTTCCCTTGTATTTTAATTACGTTTATGATGTCTTCAATCTTCCGTAAGGCCATTTTTAGTTGTTTCAAGTCTTTGGGAGTATGCCAAATATAGGTTGCTTCTTCAGTATTGAGGGTTTCCCAAATTATATGATAGTTGCGCTCGCCTTCAATCAAGAAAATAAAAGAAAATGGTTTGAGCACAAATCTAAGTTTCATAACACCATAAGCATGCTTGCTCGAAAGGTAGCGAAGGTGCTTATAATGTTTGGTGTTTGAAATTGCCATCATATCTTCAAACAACTCTTTATCATTTTGATAAAAGGTGTTCGATTTAAATTTATTATCAGAAAATGTGTCGAAATACTCGTCCATTGTAAACAAGCTCTTGTCTATTTCGGCATTAATTTTCCGTTTGTTATTTTGTTTTATAAATTCAAATCGAACACTTTCAATTAGCTTTTGATCTATTTTGTCTATTTCTGGTGATAGCGCTTCGGCTTTAACCAACTCGCCATCAATTAATTCAATTTTAGCAGAAACCTTTATGTGCTTGGTTTTGAGTACATTGGCAAAGTAATTTTTAACGGCATCAAATTCGTCTCTAATTTCATAATTCGAAACGGTAAGTTCAATGGTATGTTTAAGTCCGTCAAATTTTTTATCGAAAGAAACGCCGCCTAATCTAAAACGAAGCTGCTTAAAGGGTACGGTAAATGTTTCTTTAATTTCTCTTTTTATTGTTGCTTCAATTTTATTCTTTTCTTGATAGGGGAGGTTTGGTTGAGCCTGTATATTTTCTTTAACTGGAAACACCGAAATTGAACCTGTACCATTCAAAGTTTTAAGCAAGCCAGCTGTATCAATACCTTTAAATTTTATTGTTTTTACCTCGTTTAGTTCGTTGGCCAGTAATTTCTGAATTTCTTCAAATTCTGTTTTTCCAACATGATAGGAAAGGATGCTGCAAAAAAGTTGCTTGGTATCTTCAAAGTAGTTAACAACTTTAATTTTCCAATACGCCTCAGACTTAAATTCTTTAGCAATTTCAGGTAGATTAAGTTGATCTAGTGTAAAGAACTGATCTTCAGTTAAATAAGCATGTTTATGATCGAAAATGATTTTTAGTTCTATGCCTTTCATTGTATGCTACGTAAATGCTATACTCTCAGTTACTTTCAAAAATGAGCATTTTAATTTTTTGCTTGCTATTAATTAAAATTATTCCGTTTTCAACTCTAAAGAGGAATCTACATATTCTAACCCTAACTCTATTTCTCCTCACTTAATAACCTCTTTATTTGGTGGAAGGCATCTATCAATGTTTCAAGGTTTGCATTCCTTTTCTGTATTAAAATTGAAGCGTAAAAAGCAAGAGATTCATGTTGTTCATATGAGTAACTGATTGACTCGTCTAGTTTTATTATTTCGCTTCTCAATTTTGAGCCCATATACCATTTATGGAATAGTTGAAATCTTGCGCTTGCTTTACTATCAGAATTTAAGCAAATATATAAAATGGCTTTATCTGTATTCTTAAAGAATACTTCAATAATTGCAACAATCGTTTTTGAAACTATTGGATCAAATGGTTCAATCTCAGTACTTAATTTTTCTACTACAAGTTGAAATATGTTGTCTACCTCAGTGTTAAGAATTGTTGAGAATGTTTCATCAACAATAAAAGCTATGCGGTAAAGTATATTATTTTTTGTAGCGAAAATGTATGCATTGGTAGTAGAATCAAATGCATAATTATAATGGTTTTGCAAGCTTTATTCCCTTTTTAGTTATGGTTTTTAATGAAACCTCACCTTTTAAGTACGAACGAACCATTTCTTTATCCGCAATAGCTTTAGAAATTGCTTCAATAACGATTGCTTTTTTAATAGCCTCATTTTTCATAACATACAAAAGTAAAGAATTTACACAATATTTTGAAGCTAATATTATTACCGTTATCGATTAAAAAAAGAGTTCTGCCATTCTGTCATGCATGGTTTATTTTTGTATCTTCGCAGTCTTATTAAAACTCATGAGTAACTTATTTTCAGGAAACGTTTACAGCAAAACTTTAGAAGAACATCGTCAGGGTGAAGCTTATGCACCTGGTGATGTATTGAAGCCGGCAACCAAAAAGATGTATTTGGAAAGCTACGGCTGCCAGATGAATTTTTCGGATTCTGAGATTGTGGCCAGTATTATGGCCGAAAACGGTTTCGAACCCACTTTAGATATGTTTGAGGCCGATGTTGCCTTCATCAATACCTGTTCCATCAGAGACAATGCAGAGCTAAAAGTTAGAGGCAGATTGGGCGAGTTTAAACACGCCAAAACCAATAATCCGAATCTTGTAGTCGGGGTTTTGGGCTGCATGGCCGAACGCCTGAAATCTAAGTTGCTAGAAGAAGAAAAACTGGTAGATCTAGTGGTTGGCCCTGATGCATACAAAGACTTGCCTAACCTTCTAGAGCAAATTGAAGGCGGACAAAAAGCTGTTAACGTACTGCTTTCCAGAGAGGAAACCTATGCAGATATTACCCCAGTGCGCCTCGGTGGAAATGGGGTTTTAGCTTTTGTTACCATTATGCGAGGTTGCGATAATATGTGCTCTTTCTGCGTGGTGCCTTTTACAAGAGGTAGAGAGCGCAGTAGAGATGCTGCTTCCATTCTGAACGAGGTGAAAGATTTAATTGCCAAAGGTTACAAAGACATCACTTTACTTGGGCAAAATGTTGATTCTTATAAATGGGAGAACGAAATAACCCACGAAAAAGTAAACTTCGCTAACCTTTTAGAAATGTGTGCAAAGGTTGATCCAAATATTCGTATTCGGTTCTCCACATCACACCCAAAAGACATAACCGACGAAGTGCTCCACACAATGGCCAA
>DAIRTB010000025.1:0-12655 GCA_036804105.1 Bacteroidota bacterium
TAATTCTGAAACAAATAGTTGTGGTATAATATACTGTTGTAAACATTGTAATTAGGATGGTTTCGACCACAAGTTTATAATCTTGATTTAAAATTTTTCAAAGTTTTCAAAAAATTATGTAAATAAATTTCTAGTTGCATACTTTATATTTTTATTAACAAGTTAGCTAACGGACATATAAAATTAAATAAAATTAATTTACAATTTTACCATTTAAAAATTAAACAACATGGACAAGTTAGAAATCAAAGGAAGATGGAATGAAGTTAAAGGCAAATTGAAACAAAGTTATGCCAAATTAACAGACGATGATTTAGTTTACGCTGAAGGTAAAGAAGACGAACTTCTTGGAAAACTTCAAACTGCAACTGGTAAAACAAGAGAAGAATTAGTTAAACAGATTAATGCTCTGTAAATCAAATTATTTCAATTTAGCTAACGCTCTTTAGCTTAATCCTAAAAGCACCCATTTTAAGAAATTAGAATGGGTGCTTTTAATTTATCTGAAAATGAATAAACGAATTTCAGAACTACCTCTTATTTTCGTCTATTTATAGATAAAAAGCGCAATGGCTGAGCAATTTGGTAAAACTTGGTGGGGTCAGCAATGGCTGCAAGCACTAAATAACATTGATCATGGCAATAGACTACCTAGAGGCACAAGCTATGCTAGAAAAGGAGCGGTAACGCAAATAAAAATTGATCAAAATCTTATTGAAGCCAAGGTTCAAGGCAGCAGAAAAGTACCTTACAAGATCACCATTATTTTGCCGCCATTTTTTGATCCTCAATTGAGCAATTTTCTAAATGAATTGGTTGGTAAGCCCCTCCTTATTTCTAAATTATTCAACAGAGAATTAGACCCTGAATTATTATCCACTGCCGAAAAAAGTGGTCTTAAGGTTTTCCCAAAACAGTGGACAGACATAAAAATGCAATGTAGCTGTCCAGATTGGGCGGTTCCTTGCAAACATTTAGCGGCCGTTATTTATAAAATTAGCTCTGAAATAGACAATAATCCTTTCTTGGCTTTTCAATTACATCGGCTTGATTTAATTGGAGAGCTTACCCAAAGGGGACTTTTTATACATACCAACCCAGTAGAAATTCCACAACTTGTTGACTTCTACTTCGATAAAGCTGAAAAAAAGAAACAAGTCTTACCGGAGTTTGATAATTTAAAAGCCTATCAGAAACTTTCGTTCACAACGCTCACTTCAATTCAAGAAGCGCTTTATACACTTTTGGCTGATAATCCTGTTTTTTACAATCAAACTGGTAATTTTAAAGAGAAATACCAAATTCATCTGAATCAAATTATCCGCAATGCACAGCGCATTATTAAAGGGAAAATGGATTTGGCAGAAGTTCTAAACCGTGCCAAAAACGAAGCGGCTCAAGTAAATCATTACGCAACAAACCGAGTTTATATAGACGAACAACTTAAAGCGAAGGTTCTGGTAAACGATGTTTCTTTTTCTCCGCTGGCATTTATGTTGGAACTTTCTAATATTCCAGTATCCAAAACATTAGATTATCAGCCCTCTACGGCTTCTTTACATTCGGTGTTCTACCTTGCCTTGCATTTGGTTGTAAATGGTGCAGTTGTGCCTCAAATTGTAGTGCTTCCAAATAAAAATTATGCCATCAGGTGGCTTCCTGCGCTTATAAGTAAGGATGTACAAATGTTGTTAGAAAAATTATCTGATATGCTGCCACCTGATATTTTTTATTGGCAAACATCTAAAACAGAAAAAAGAGTAGAAAAAGACCTCGCTATTAATTTGCTTTCTGTATTTCTAACCCATTTAATGAATGCCCTTACGGGGAAAAATATTAACGATTTTTTTGAGCAGTTCTTCTTTAAGCAATTAGAAAACCCATTCCGTAATCCTGGCGAAAGTGCACTTGCCGGTGGCGTTCAGACTTGGTTGCAGAAGTATTACCTAAACCAAGGTGTTTACAAACCACAAATTGTAGTTTCTGAAACCATTAACGACGAATTTTTAATTGAGCTAAACATTTTAAACCTATCTGAAAATAATGTTCCATTATTCGATGTGCTCAATTTAAAAAAATACGATAAACAACGTTTGGAGATTCTGCAAACCATTGCTACCATAATAGATTTTGTGCCTGGTTTAGAAGCGTTTGTGCAAAGCAAGGGTGAAAAAGCCATGGTAATGGATACGGGGCGCTTTACTCCGTTTTTATTTCAGATGATTCCGGTAATCAAGTTGCTAGAGATCGATATTTTGCTTCCAAAGTCGCTGAAGGAAATTATTAAGCCAAAGGTGAGCATGCGAATGAAATCGAAGCAGGGAAAATCGTTCATCCGCTTAGATCAGCTTTTAGATTTCGATTGGCAAATTTCGCTGGGTGATACCTTGGTTAGCGAATCTGAATTTAAAAAAATGCTTCAAAATTCAGATGGCCTGTTAAAATACAAATCGCAATATATTTATGTAGGCAAAGAAGATTTAGAGAAACTGCACAAGCATTTTACCTCTGATAAAGAGACGCCAACTCAGTTTGAATTGTTAAGAACTGCACTAACCGGCGATTACAAAGGAGCAAAAGTTACATTAGATCAAGAAGTCATAGATTTAATTAAAGCATTAACTGAAATTACAGAAGTGCCTCTACCAAAGGGGATTAACGCCCAATTAAGACCTTATCAATTACGTGGTTATGCGTGGATGTATAGAAACGCTAAAATTGGTTTTGGCTCCGTAATTGCCGATGATATGGGGCTTGGAAAAACCCTTCAGGTAATTGCTACTTTACTCAAATTCAAGGAAGATGGCTTGTTAGGAGAAAAGAAATTACTGGTAATAACCCCAACTGGACTGCTAACCAATTGGCTATCGGAAATTGAGAAATTTGCTCCATCGCTTAAAGCGGCATTGTTTCATGGAACAAATAGAAAAATACCTGCTGAATACGATTTACTGCTAACCTCTTATGGAATTGCTCGTTCAGATGCTGCCAAACTCAAAAAAATGCCCTGGTATTCGGTGGTAATTGATGAAGCTCAAAACATTAAAAATCAAGATACAGCCCAAGCCAAAGCCATTAGAACCATCGGTGCGGCCAATTTTATCGCTATGAGTGGTACACCGGTAGAAAATCGTTTGAGCGAACTCTGGAGCATTATGGATTACAGCAACCGAGGAGTACTGGGCAATGTGAAAGAATTTCAAGAAAATTTTGCTTCGCCAATTGAGGTTTTTAACGATGCCGAAGTTGCCGAAAAGCTTAAGAAAGCCTCTGCCCCGTTTCTCATGCGCCGTTTAAAAAGCGATAAATCGATAATTAGCGATCTTCCAGACAAAATAGAAATGGATTGTTACGGCACCTTAGTGCCGGAGCAAGCAAGTTTATATGAAAAAACTTTAGAAGAGGCACTGAAAGAAATTGAGGCCATTGATCCAACTGATAAGAAAGAATTGTTTGTAAGGCAAGGTTTGGTTTTGCAAATGATACTGGCGCTTAAGCAAATATGCAATCATCCAACACAATATTTAAAAAACAACAATAAGGATGCTAGTCTGAGCGGAAAGCTGGAATTACTTTTCAGCAAATTAGATGCAATTGTTTCGAGTGGCGAAAAGGTGTTGATTTTTACCCAATTTAAAGAAATGGGCAACTTATTGCAGTATTTCATTGAGGAGCGCTACAAAGAAAAACCTATGTTTTATCATGGAGGATCTTCTTTACCACAACGAAACCAAATGGTGGAGAACTTTCAAACCAATCCTGCCTACAAGATTTTCATATTATCGTTGAAGGCGGCTGGTACTGGCCTCAACCTAACCGCAGCAAACCACGTAATTCATTACGACCTTTGGTGGAATCCTGCAGTAGAGAACCAAGCAACGGATAGAGCTTACAGAATAGGTCAGAAAAGTAACGTTATGGTGCACCGTTTTATAACCAAAAACACCTTTGAAGAACGCATTAATGAAATGATATCTTCTAAGAAAGCACTCGCAGAAATGACGGTTTCAACTGGAGAAAACTGGATTGGCAACCTGAGCAATACAGAGTTGAAAGCCATATTTCAAATTGGCAAGTAAGGCAACGCAATATTGAATAACACAAACTCCGTATTAAACAAATACTGGGTCTATTTTCTAATTGTCGAAATTCAACTGAGGATAGTTCAAAACCAAACTGTCTAATCCCACACCTTGGGCTGCTTCTGTCCATGTTGGACTATTTAACGGATAATTTGGATCTGTGTAACGCTCTAAAGCTTTGTAAGGTGGATAAAAACTTGGTGCTGGAAACTGAAATCTGGTTGAAAAAATACCAAATCCATTTATTACGTTGGTGTATTCTGGTTTGGTCTGTACTAAAGTGCTTTGATTAGGTTGGTTGATTTGAATATAATTTGCTAACTCTTCTCCGCCTGCTAAAAGAATAAATTCAACTCCTTTAAATCGTCTTCCAATGGTATCGCTAACCTCCAATTGCTCGTTCATTAACGTGAAAATGGTTCTTCCTTGAAGAAAAAGCGTACTAGCTTCGCTGCCATTTGCACTACTAAAAAAACTTGTGGATGCAACATTAAACTCTAAAAAACGCTTTTTTACATTTAGATTTGGATCTGGTCTCCTATATTCTTCTATATGAACACGAGCTTTAATCTCGTAAGTTTTTGCATTTACTGGCGATCTAAATTCCACTCTAACTCCAGCAGGACTGCTCCAATTTAATCGATCGTTTCTTCTTGGTCTATCTAAAGTAAAACGCTCAATTACTGGAGTTTCTGTTTCGATCCTCTCTCCCAAGGGAGTAGTAAAACTAAGTTTGTAAACCGCAGCAGGATTTAAGGTTGTATTAAATCGGTATAACACCTGACTAGGATTTGCAAAAATTCCCGTATCCATAGGAATACTCGTATCCTCTACCAAATTAAATGTTCTTACCAAATTATTATTTACATATTCTTGGATAATCGGACTTATACCCTTGAAGTACAAAGAGTCTTGAATTGCAGCTAAAGTAAAAGCATCGGTTTCTGGATCTAAAAACGATTTACCGATACGCACATAATGTACAGTATCATTTGTGTTTAAGAGCCCATAAATAATTGGTATTTCTTGCCAATCGGCATTTATCTGAAAATCAGTAGAGCAAGAATTGAATAAAAAAGAGCCTGTTAAAAAGGCGAAAAAAGTTTTAATTCGAAACATTGGAGCGAAAATAGGATTATTTAATGATTTCCTAATCTAAAAAAGCCTAAAATTCATTTTAGGATGTCGTAAGCTTGCTTCAAAATAAAAGGGTCCAATTGGTCTTAATGGTAACTCGGTTAAACTTCTACTTGTAAACAAACCGAAACCGTTATCTAAGTTGGTATAAACTGGCCTTACTTGTCCATAAACATTGTCGGGGCGTTCATACAAAAGATAATCGAAAAACGATGCCGGTGCTCCCCAATAAACAAACTTCAAATCCTTCAAAATTCTTTTTTTATCTGGTTGAGGATTGTAGCCTGCAAATAATCCATCCACTAAAAGGTTCAATTTGTAATCGAAACTTTGCCCCGTTACTCTAAATGGCTCTGCAACAAAAATATCGTTGGTCATAAAAAATTTTCTTTCCACAAAAACTGAATCAAATGGTGGAAGAAGACTAATCTCCTGAAAAGTACAAACCGCTTCAATTCGGTAACAAGCCATGTTTGCTCCCAAAAAATGAGAAAGCGTTATGGTGCTGTCATCGTTTAAACCAAGTGCATTATTTCTTAAGGGAGATAAAATGCTGAATTGTCCACACAAAACGGTTGAACCAGTTACATTGGGTACGGAAGCATCTGGATAAGAAATCTTTAACCTATAATTATGATCTATGCTTAGTTTTTTTTGCCTTGTTTGAACATATAGATATTGAAACGGATAATTGAAAAGTCCAGAATCTCTATTGGCGTATAAAATTGGAAAAAAACTGAAAGTGTCTTGAAGATTTCCTTGTGAATCAAAGCCTTCTAAAACAACTTCTGCTCCAGCAGGAAATGTGGAATCTAAGCTGGTTGATGCAATTTCAAGCGCATTTAAGCCTGGATTATGATACGCTTTTGAAATTCTTAGCACTTGAACACTATCAGCAGGATTCAAAATTCCGAACACAATGGTATTCAAACGCCATTCGTCTAACAGGTCTAAGTCCTGATTACAAGCGCTTAAGCACATCAACAGAAGAAAAGAAACAATATTTTTCATTCTACCCAAGATAAGAATTACCTTTGAAGCCTTTATCAAATGAACAAATAAAATGTCTGTTCACCAAGAAATTAAAAAAATAACTACCCAAAGACTTCGAGAAATGAAGGCAAGGGGCGAAAAAATAAGCATGTTAACCGCCTACGATTACAGCATGGCTCGCATTTTAGATGATGCAAGAATCGATGTTTTGTTGGTTGGCGATTCTGCATCGAATGTAATGGCCGGTCACGAAACGACACTTCCCATAACTTTAGATCAGATGATATATCACGCATCTTCTGTAATTAGAGCAGTAAAACGTGCTTTGGTGGTTGTAGATATGCCTTTCGGTTCGTATCAGGGAAACTCCAAAGAAGCACTTTCTTCTGCTATAAGAATTATGAAAGAAACAGGAGGACATGCCGTTAAGTTGGAAGGCGGAAAAGAAATAATTGAATCAATTAATCGCATTCTTACAGCCGGGGTTCCAGTTATGGGTCACCTTGGGCTTACACCTCAATCTATCTATAAATTTGGCACTTACAGTGTTCGTGCTAAAGAAGAACTTGAGGCAGAAAGCTTAATAAATGATGCTAAATTGTTAGAAGAAGTTGGCTGCTTCGCCATTGTACTCGAAAAAATTCCTGCAACTTTAGCCGAGCAAGTTGCCAAAACAGTTCAGATTCCAATTATCGGGATTGGAGCAGGTGCTGGCGTAGATGGTCAAGTTTTGGTGATGCACGACATGCTGGGAATCAACAACGAATTTAAACCTAGATTTTTACGGAAATACCTTAATTTATATGAGCAAATTAAAGGTGCTACCGAACAATATATTGCGGATGTAAAATCGCAAAATTTCCCAAATAATAAAGAACAATACTAATGAATATCAACCACTTAACCATACTTTTCGAAGACAACCATTTAATTGCCGTTTGGAAACCTGCTGGTATCTTGGTGCAAGGCGATGACACCGGAGACACACCCCTAGTAGACATGGTTAAAGAATACGTAAAACAAAAATTCGATAAGCCTGGCGAAGTTTTCTTGGGCTGCATACACAGAATTGACAGACCAGTTAGTGGCGTAGTGGTTTTTGCAAGAACTAGCAAAGCTTTGGAGCGGATGAACAAGCTTTTCGAAACTCGTCAGATTGAAAAAATCTATTGGGCAATTGTTAAGTACAGACCAGAAATTCACGAGCAAACACTCATTCATTATCTGAAAAAAGATACTGAAAAAAACCGTGTTCGTGCTTACGATAAAGAGGTAAAAGAGAGTAAAAAAGCCGTATTAAGCTACAAATTACTTAAATACATGGACAACCATTCTTTAATCGAAATAAAGCCTGAAACAGGTCGTCCGCACCAGATTAGAATCCAGCTCTCAACCATAGATATTCCTATAAAAGGCGATTTAAAATACGGTTACCCAACACCAAATGCCGACAAGAGTATTAACCTCCATGCAAGAGAATTACGTTTTGAGCATCCCGTAACCAAAGAAATGATTCGCATTACTGCAGCTGTGCCCAACGAAGAAACTTGGATAAAGTTTATAAAATAATAAGGTTATCGTTTTATAATTTGTGATTATAAGGTTTTTGAAGAGGATTACTGGATTGAAATTGATGACCAGGATATTTAGTTTAATGAACTGAAAACCTGTTGTCTGAATCAGAATTATCAGAATTTTAGGATATTCAGGATTTAGAATGTCAAGCAGTTGGTCGCTTAGATTTGTTTTAGATTATTTAAGAGAATATTGATTTTTTTATAAGGATATAACCTCTTTCTTTTCTTTTTCTGCCGATGTTTTGAACTGCAATTCTATCTTTTGCCTTATTTTAGCAAAAAAACTATATGCGAATATTCTTGATCTTTTTAGCGATGCTAATTTCCTATTCTGCAAAAACTCAGCAATCAGATTCTATACTCCTTGGAAACTGGAAAGGAAATTTAGAGGTATCAGGGCAACGTTTAGTAATAGAAATGCTATTTCAAAAAAAGGATGGGCAACTTAAAGCAAGCTTAAGCGCTCCTCAACAAATGTTGAAAGAACTAAATGCCAATCATTCTTTATTCAAAGAAAACAAACTCGTGGTTTCATTTTCAGATATTAAATCAAAGTACGAAGCGAGCCTAAAATCTGATTCATTAATTGGTATTTGGGAGCAATCTGGTTACAAGTTGAATCTCAATTTGGGTAAAGTGCCTTTTGTTTTGGAAGAAAAAAAAGTTGATTCCAGCATGTTTGGTGCAAAAACTCAATTAGTTCAAGCTCCATTTAGTTATTCAAGTAAGGATGTGGTATTTGAGAACAAATCTGCTAAAATAAAGCTTGCAGGCACCTTAACCTTGCCAGAAGGTAAAGGTCCATTCCCTGCAGTTGTTTTGGTAAGTGGAAGTGGTCCACAGAATAGAAACTCTGAAATATTTGGGCACAAACCTTTCGAAGTTATTGCTCATTACCTTAGTAACAATGGGGTTGCGGTTTTACGTTACGATGATAGAGGCATTAACGAATCTGAAGGTGTATTTGGAACTGCGACAACCTTAGATTTTGCTGGCGATGCAGAAGCTGCCCTAGAATTTCTTGCCAAACAAAAGCGAATTAACAAACTTAAAATTGGCGTTGCTGGTCATAGCGAAGGTGGAGTTGTTGCAGCAATTCTTTCTAAAGAGGCTTCAAGATTACCAAATTTCGCCATTATACTAGCTGGACCATCCTTAAAAATGGATTCTCTTTTGCTTTTACAAGCAAAATTAGTAGGCGAGTCTGAAGGAGTTTCGAAACAGATACTAGATCTTCAAGTAAATTCCAACAGAGCTGCCTTTGCCGCAATGCAAGAAAATTTGCCTGATACCATTTTAGAAAAGCGATTGAAAGAGATTTACACCAAACAATTGAAAACAATATCGCCCGATGTTGAAGGTGCTGCTTTAGAGGCGCAACTCAAGCAGATTGTTGCCTCACTTAACACCGCTTGGTTTAAGACTTTTATTAGAATCAACCCGATGGAATATTTAAAAGATAGCAAAATGCCAATTTTAGCATTGTATGGTAGCAAAGATTTACAAGTTCCTGCAACAGAAAATGCTGCTTTCCTAGAGAAAGAATTGAGCGAAAGAGTTAAATCTGGAAACCTCAGAGTAGTTACCCTAGAAAATCTCAACCACCTATTTCAAACTGCTGGCAAAGGCTCAATTTCTGAATATAAAGACCTCAATGAAACCTTCTCTCCCATTGCGTTGGAGGAGATGCTGATGTTTATTCAGAAATAAACTTATAATTTATTCGGATTAGAGTCTATTGGTTTAAATTGATGCTTGCAGGTAACAAACTAACTAATTACTAAAAAATATAATTTTTAAACTCTCCCATATTAAATTTTCTTTACTTCAAATCATCAAGTAATATGCTAATCACTATAAAAACATAAATTGATAACGCAAAGATAATTTTAAGCAAAAACATCATAATAGCATAAATAAACGTACATTAAGTTAACCTTCGCATAAAGGTACTTGAATCTAAACTTCATAAAAGTATAAGAATTGCGTAATTCCAGAGCAACAAGAAATCTACATTTTTGTAATCGTAAAAATTATTACTTATGAAGAAAAATTTTCTTGCTTTATGTCTTATTGCATTTGCATTTTCGGTTTCGGCTCAACAGCCATTACCAACTGCTCCTGCATCATTTGGAACTACTACGGTAGTTGTTCCCCAGTCTCCATTCCTTAAATATCAAGTGATGTTTATTGGTGGTCACGATTCAGTTGCAACTGTTAACGCACAAGGTCAGCCTAATGGATATGCTTTAGCAAAACAATGGCACGACTTTATCGGATTTACTAAAGATACCACTCCTAACACACAAGATTTGGGATGGATTACAGTAAATCACGAAATGATACAGGCCAATCCAAAAATTGGTGATGGTGGTGGCATGTCTGTTTTCAAAATTAGAAAACAAGCAGATAGCTTAGTAGTTGTAAATCAAACCCTACCAGACGGTAGAACTGGCAAATTCTTCAACATGGATTTTGAGAATATTACAGGTGAAACAGGAATGAACTGTGGTGGTATTCAAGCTCCAGATGGAAGAATTTGGACTGCAGAAGAATGGTTTCGAACTTCTAACGCATCAATTTTCGCCAATGGTGCTGGCTTTACAGATACTTCTGATTTTGTAATTGGAACAACAACACCTGCTGGTTTTCCAGGATTCAATGGAAAAACGATTAAGCGTTTTCAAAACTTAAATTACTTGACAGAAGTTAACCCTAGAACTGCAAAAGCAATTAGAAAACAATACAATTGGGGTCGTGGTGGTTTTGAAGGTGGCATAGTTATGGCCGATAACAAAACTGTATATCTAGGCATTGATGAGTCTCCAGCTCCTTGGGTTAAATTTGTAGCTACAAACCCAGGTGATTTCACAACTGGTAATCTTTATGCTTGGAAAGCTGATGGTACTTGGGTACAAATACCAAACACAAATCTTGATTCTCTAAACAGAATTTCAGTACCCGCTTTCGCAAGAGGCGCAGCTATGTTTAACAGAATGGAATGGGTTGCTGAAAGCAATGGTAAAGTTTACGTCTCAGAAACTGGTAGAGATAACCTAGGAACTAATTTTAGAAACGTTTTCAATGCAGGTGCAACTGTTGATAACCATTGGGTAACTGCTGTAAGAACAAGACACCCAGAATTAGCTGCTGTTACAAACGATTCAATTAAAAACTTCTTATTAGCGGGAAATTTTAAAGATTACTATGGTAGAGTTTTGGTATTCGATCCAGTTGCAAGCACCATGAACGTTTTCTTAGAAGGTGGACCGTTTTTACCAGCTGGTGAGCCTTCTGCTTATCCAGACAAGCATTTTTCTAACCCTGATGGATTAGGTTTCATGAAAATTGGCACCAAAACTTTCATGGTAATTGAGGAAGATTTAAATGGAACCTCTTTTGGTAGAATGCCAGCGGGAACATCAGGAATAAATACTGAAGTTTACATTTACGACATGTCTGATCCTAATCCGACAATCAACAAACTAAAAAGAATTGCGGTAACTTCTATAGGTGCAGAATCAACAGGTATGTGTTACATTGAGGATGCTGATGCAATTTTAATAAACAATCAACACCCTAATACTTCTAACCCATTTCCTTACAATAACTCTTTAACTTTTGCTATAACAGGTTTCAGTAATTTCGTTACTTCTTTGTTCGAGCAACCTAAATTTGAAGGTAAAGGATTTGAAATCTGGCCAAACCCTACTGCTAGAGAATTACATTTTAACGAAACTAGTGATGTTACCATCAGAGATTTAACTGGTAGAATTGTTAAAACTGCCAACAACACAACTGTTGTAGATATTTACGGTATCCCAGCTGGTACTTACATCATCACCAACAAAAATAACCAAACTCAAAAATTGGTTATCCAATAATTAATCTTGAAATTTTAAAAATTGCCCTTCCATTTTGGAGGGGCAATTCATATTTAAACAAAATCCTTTATGAAGAAGTATCATTTGGCCATTTCCCTAATTATTTGTTTGATATTCTTTATCTCTACTGCATCTAAAACGAAAATAAATCTCACTACAACAGAGGTTGTTAAAAATTACCGGTCTAATTTAGATGAGCTTATAAGTGCACTTAAGGAACTAAAAACCAGTTTAGATGCACCAAATCCAGATCCAGTTTCCTGCCAAAAATTACATTTAAAAGCTAGAATTGCTTACAAAAAAACCTCTTTCTTATTCGATTACCAAGACCCAGAATTCGTTACCGATAATATAAACGGAGCGCCATTACCTAAACTTGAACGCAACTATTCTCAGGTAAACGAGATCGAACCTAAAGGACTACAAATTTTGGAAGAACTTATTTATGAGGATAACTATGATACAAACACAATTACTAAAGCAAGAGCGCTTGCTTACGATTTACTTTTTCAAACATCTGAGTATAGAAAATTTTTCGATAACCGCAAAATTGAAGATTATCAAATTATAGAAGCCATAAGATATGGTTTGGTACGCTTTGCAACACTTGGATTAAGCGGTTTCGATCAACCCGCATCTAACAAGCAAATAGAAGAGCTTTGTGCAACTTGGCTTTCTATGCAACAAGCTAGTACTGCTTTTACCAACCAAGCAGAAATTTCTCATAAGGATTTGTCAGCAAGGATTTCAAAAAATTGGGATAAAGGCTTTAAGTTCTTAAAAAAGCAAGAAGATTTCAACGAGCTTCACAGAGCATTTTTCATAAAAGATATATTAAATCCGCTTTTTGCAGATTTGCTTACCCTACACAAAGCACTTGATTTACCTTTAAGTAAAAATGTTTTTAAGGGGAAATTCGCATTCAATTACGAAGCCACTTCGGTTTTCGACAACAAAATGCTCAATCCATTCTTCTACACCA
>DAIRTB010000026.1:0-1497 GCA_036804105.1 Bacteroidota bacterium
CCATTTGAATCTTTAAAAATGCTGGTTACATAGTTGTAAGGAAGTGAATTCGGGTCTGATGGATTGTTTTTGAAATTGCTTATCAATCCAGTTTTTTTATCCAACAAAAACAGTCCTTCATCTCTGGAACAAATCCAAGTAGAATCGCCATCGAATAATAAGGGGCCGCCACCAAAAAACGAAAATCCTGAGTTTGGGAAATGAAAGCCAAGACCTTTTGTTTTTCCGGAGTTAATATTTAAAACCAACAAGCCTTGATTCCAGGTACTAATCCACAGAAGAGAATCGTTTTCGGGAAACAATCTACCCAAAATAGGGTCGGCACCTTTTACTGTTGGCACCTTTAAATAATTGGAAAATTCTTTAGTTGTTAAATCGTACAGATAAATTCCGTGCCACCAAGTGCTAATTGCAAGCTTATTTCCAATCTTAACTATATCTACAACCCAGCCTTCTTGCTTTATATTCTGTCTAGGAAGTGCCCATTTTCTGAATTTGTTTTGTTTTTTGTTGTAGATAAAAATTCCAGGTGGGCCATAGGCGTACACAATCGAATCGTTAAATTGTTTAACACCAAAAAATTCAGAAAAATGATTGGGAAATGCGTCTGAGAATTTAATCGAAATGTTTTTTATTTTATCCGTAGATGGATTTAGCAAACAGAAATGCTGCCTCAAGCCAACCCAAAATAAATTCTCGTGTTTATTTATCGTATGGCCAACGTCATTTATTAATCTTCGTCCGTTTTCAGATCTCGTTTGAAAAGCTTCAAATCTGCTTCCTCCAAACTTGAATAAGCCATTCTCGGTGGTTAACCATAAATAGCCGCTGTCGCATTGGTTTATATCGGTTATGTTTTGGTTGGTTAAACCTAAAAGTGGATCAATCCTTTCAAAATGTAAACTGGCGCTCGTTTGTGCGTGGCTACAATTTGAATATAAAATCAAAACAATGAAAAAGCAGAAAATTCTTTTTATAAATTCTAAATAGACCGAGTACTTCTTGGTATAAAACAAAAGTAGTTTCATGGCTACAATTAATTGAAGTACTAGACAGGTTTAGGTATTTTGGGCTATTTTCTCAAACATTAAATTGAGAATCAATCCCTTAGAGCAAAGGTAATTAGTTCTTTCACATTCCAAAAATAGGTGTGTTGTTTTTGTTACAAATCTTTGAAGCAAAAATTGAGACCTAATGCCATCATCTATGGCTGCCAATTATTTAATTCTTTGGGCAAGACCGAGTTTTGGAATAGTGAAGGCACAATAGATCTCCTGCTTTTGTAGCAAAAACTTTTTGTAGAAAGAAATTGCTACAGAATAGATTTCTCGGTTTTGTAGCAAAAACTTTTTCTAAAAATAAATTGCTACAGAACGGATTTCTTGGTTTTGTAGCAAAAACTTTTTCTAGAAATTAATTGCTCCAGTATAGATTTTTTTGGTTTACCTCTAGCCCCTTTAATAACTGGAACGATATTCAAATTCTAAGGGAGTTGGT
>DAIRTB010000026.1:1507-12419 GCA_036804105.1 Bacteroidota bacterium
CCGTTGCTCGCTTATACATATTTTGAGTAGGATTTGATCGATCCGGGAAACGGATGGCTTGCGTGTGTGTTGCTCAAGAAATAGCCGGCAGAAGGCTTCTCAAATTCGGGGAGCAAATCGGAAACTGATGGAAATCATCAGTTGGATTCTGATGACTCAGTCGAAGATGGAGAAGAAAATAGAAAATCTATAGGTTCTCCAAATCAGGCTTTATATTTTCCCCTAACTTTACCTTTGAATGTGGAAATCGTACCTGAAAGAATATACCAATTTTCTAAAACTGGAAAAAGGCTTGAGTAAGAATTCGGTTGCTGCATACATTGCCGATGTTGAAAAATTGATGCAGTTTGCAGAAATTAAGGGCGAAATGTCGAATCCAAAGCAGGTAAAGCCAGCAGACATCGACGAGTTTCTAGCTTTTTTGTACGATTTAGGTTTGGCAGCAAACTCTCAGGCAAGAATACTATCTGGTATAAGAGGTTTCTTCAATTATTTTGTAAAAGAAAGATTGATCGATTCAAATCCGGCGGAGTTGATAGAAATGCCCAGCTTAAGCAGAAAACTTCCAGAAGTACTTAGTTTAGAGGAAATTGATGCCATGATTGCCACCATAGATCTCAGTTTAGACGAAGGCCATAGAAATGTAGCCATTCTCGAAACGCTTTACGGCTGTGGTTTACGGGTTACAGAACTTACAGAACTGCGCTTGAGCATGTATTATCCAGAAGAAGGTTTTATAAGAGTTATTGGTAAAGGAAATAAGGAGCGATTGGTTCCTATGGGTTCTGTTGCAATAAGGTGTATTAACCTGTACATCCTCAATAATAGAAAACAAGTGCCTGTAAAAAAGGGAAGTGAAGATTTTATTTTTCTAAATAGGAGAGGAGCGAAGCTTACACGGGTTATGATCTTCTACATCATAAAAAATGCTGCAAATGCGGCTGGAATTAAGAAAACCATTAGTCCGCACAGTTTCAGGCATTCTTTTGCAACACACTTGGTTGAAAATGGAGCAGATTTAAGGGCTGTACAAGAAATGCTTGGCCATAGTTCAATCACTACAACAGAAATCTACACACATTTAAGCCGTAAGTTCCTTAAATCTGTGGTAGATAAATATCACCCTAGGTAATATTTTTTGGGGTTGACGATTTAATGGCTGCTAAAAGTCTGTATATGTTATTTACATTATCATAACGCTCGCTAATTTCGAAAAGTCGTTTTGGTTTTTCTGAAGCAATATCGAAATCTTTTGCCAAAATCTCTTTGCATTTCTGAAGCACAAGCTCTTTTTCTTTCAAGAATTCACAGCAATCTGTAAGACCAGTTCCATGAAGCATCTCCGCATTTGCGAGTATAAATCTGCCATTAAATAGTACATTTAGTAACTTAAGTTTCAATCCACTTTGTTGGAAAGTAAGCATCAAATGTAGATGTGCAGCCTTTATTAGCGCCATCATCTCATCGTCATTTGGATTAGAAATCAACTGAATATTGGCAAATTGCGCAGTTTTTTTTATTAGATTTTGCGATGGGTTTAATCCGGCAATTACAAGTTTTACTTCTGTGTTTCCCAATTGATCTATCAAGAAATTTGCCACTTCTTCATTCTCAGAAACCGATAAATTACCATGATATAAGGCAAATTTTTCTTTTTCTGCATCCGTTTCTGCTATTTCAATTTCTGAATTCGGATGAAAAGATGGAATATAAAAATGATTCGGTTTCGGATATTTTCTAAGGTAGAAGTAATCTTCTTCAGAGACCGAAAAAATTGCTTGCGCCTGGTTTAAAATGTATTCAAATCTTTCCAGCTTAAACGCCTCAATGCGGTAATACAATTTTTTCCACCAAATTTTTTCTGCGTTTGCTAGGTTGTTATAATATTGATGTTCAATATTACTTTCTCTATAAATCTTAACTTTATCTTTTAGATCTGGATGGTCTAAATAAGCACAAGAATGCAATCCTTCGAAAATTATTGGCGCATTAGAACTCGAAAGCCGCTCTAAGAGCGAGGCAGATTTGCGGCTGTTTACTATATAAGGCAGTGCGCTTAAGTTGGCAAGTGCACCTTTTCTAGGATAATAAAAAACCTTTTCAACAAGTGCATTTAGAGCTTCGTTTGGTTGGAACCCTTGATAAGTGAAACAATGCAAATGCACTTTTATACCCAACTTGTGTAATTCTTTAAGTTTGTAAAAAACATCTATTACGCCCCCAAAATTTGGTGGATAAGGAACAGCAAATGCTACAATATTTAAATTCGGATTAGATTTGGGCATAGAAATTCAAAAGTAATATAGATTCGTTCTTCCAATTTAAAATTTTTGCGGCTTCTAATGCATTTTCTCTTAAATGTTGATAATGGGATTCAATTTCTAAAGATTTAACTGCTTGAACATAAGATTCTACAGACAAATTAGGTAGCAATTCTGCAACCAAAAATTCCTTATTAATGCGCTTATATTCAGGAAAATCCATACTGATTTGAGGTTTTCCTGCCTGTATATAATCCAAAAATTTATTGGCAAGCGAATGGTAATAATTTAATCCCATTGGTGCTAAAAGATTTATGCCAATCCAAGACTCTTGCGTTATTTTTTTTAAGGATGATGGGGGTACATAACCTAAGAAAATCACCTTTTCACTCAATCCTTCGTTCTTTACCAGCTTTCGTAGGCTTTCTGATAAGTCGCCTTCTCCAGCCAAAAGGAGCTGTATATTGGGTAAATGATGCATGGCAAGAATGGCAGTTTCTAATCCTCTACCTAGATTTAATGCCCCCTGATAGATTATTTTTTTTTGAACACTTACTTCAATTGCTATTGGGTTTTCTAGAAACGGAACGTTTCGAATTACAATGGGTTTTATGCCGTAATGCGCCTCAAATAGTTCTGCAACGCCCTGAGTTACTGTAATTGAATATTTTTGTTTAGGCAAAATTAGGTTTTCAATAAGCCTCCAAATTGCTTTAACTTTCGGTCTATTTACTAACTCTGGCATTTCCGTAAAGAACTCATGTGCATCGAAAACCATGGGTTTACCTTTCAGTTTCGAAGCTAATTTGCATGCTATCAAAGTATCTGTGTCGATGCTCGTAAGCACATCGAACTTAATAAAAAGTATTTTCCACCACAATCTAAGGTTGAATTCTAAATAAAAAAGCGGCCCTTTATTTACCCAACATTTTATTCTTCTTTGCTGATAATTCGCTTTTGGTAGCTCAACCGATTTGGGGAAATCTCTTCCAATAAGCGTTACTTTATAATTTTCACTCAAAGTTGTGCAGAATCGCATCATCCTTTGGTCGAAACTTAGATTATTGGTTACGCAAAAAATCAGATGCTTCATGGTTTTATGGTTAGCATCTCATCCTCTTCTAAAACAAAAAATTTACTATCAACCAGCCACTCAATAGCTTGTAAGGCTTTTGCTTTTTGTGCCGATGAAAACAGTTGTAAAAAGTTGTTGAGTGGTATTTGCTTTAGCTCAGTCATTAAAAATCTAGCCTTAACATTTTGTACAAACTCATCGTTTATAGTGGTGATGTTGCGCCCCAGACAAACATCACATATTCCACAATTTTCATCTTTCTGTTCACCAAAATAGTTGAGTAGCATAACACTTCTGCAAATTGCTTTTTCGGTGGCATAATGCAGCATTTGGTTGATTTTCTTGGTTCGGTTTTCCTTCAGAAAATGATACGCTTCGTGCGTGAAATGCAAGTGTTTTCCTTCAATTCTATCAGTTAAAAAAACGATAAATGCATCATCATTTTGAGGTTCATAATCTATTATGCCAGCTGTTTTCAGGTATTTCAAGCCATTTTCAATATCTTTTTTGGTGGAATTTAATCGTGCGGCTAAGGTACTTTCGTTTATGGCAACATAGTTTTCTTTAATTCCTCCATAAGAGCGGATTAAGGCTTGTATAAGCGGCGTGAGTACAGGATTGCGCACTTCATATTCATATAAAGTAAATTCATCCACCACAAAAAATACACGAGACGAATTTTTAAAACTGTCTGATAATTGTAAATATCCGGCTCGAGCTAAAATATCTAAGCAGCTGAAAACTACAATCGGTTTCTGCTGGTAATTGGTGCAAAACTGAAGAATATCGAAATTATACTGAGCGCCAAATCCACTTCCTGGAACTACTTTTAGGTAGGTGCAGATTAAATCGTAAACTGATCTCACTACCGATAATTCTGGAAATGCAGTTTCCAAATTTTGTAAAGCCAGCAGCTTATCTTTTGGGTGATAAACCATAACTGCATAGGCTTTTTTCTCGTCACGGCCTGCTCTACCTGCCTCTTGGAAATAGGCCTCTAGACTTTGGGGCATCTCTGCGTGGATTACAAAACGCACATCTGGCTTGTCAATTCCCATCCCGAAAGCATTTGTACAAACCATTATTCGGGTGAAATTTTTCATCCATCTGTCTTGCCTTCGCTCTCGCTCTTCTGGCGTTAGGCCAGCATGATAAGCTTCGGCGGTAATGTTTCTTGCTCGAAAATAATTGGCCAAAACTTCTGTAGATTTTCGGTTGCTGGAATAAATTATACCAACGCCTTTTATTTTTTGTATGATTTCCAGCATCTTACCCATCTTATCGTCTTCATATAAAACAGAGTAGGAGAGGTTTGAGCGGCTAAATGATTTTTGAAAAACATGCTGCTTTCGGAAAGCCAATTTCTCTTGGATGTCTAAAACCACTTGAGGAGTGGCAGTAGCTGTAAGCGCAAGAAAGGCAAGATCTGGTTTTTCGGTACGTAGCTCAGCAATTTTTAAGTAGGGAGGACGGAAATCGTAACCCCACTGAGAAATGCAGTGGCTTTCGTCTATGGCCACAAAACTGATCTGCATTTTTGGAAATCTCGCCTTAAACATTTCTGTCTGCAAGCGCTCTGGTGAAAGATAAACGAATTTGTAAACCCCATTTACTACTTGGTCTAGAATGCGATCTACTTCCTTAAATCCCAACCCTGAATGAATGGCCACCGCTGATACGCCTCTTCGCTCTAAGTTGTAAACTTGATCTTTCATCAGCGCAATTAGCGGACTAATTACCAAGCATGTGCCTTCCAAACAAAGTGCTGGCACTTGAAAGCAAATCGATTTTCCACCACCTGTTGGCAAAAGTGCAAGCGTATCTTTATGGTCTAAGATAGAGCGAATAATATCTTCTTGCAGCGGCCTAAAATTATCGAAACCCCAATATTGTTTGAGTACGGCGTGCGGTGTTTGCATTAATTTCCAGAATATTTAAGCCTTTGCAGCGGCTATTTCATTAAAAACGCCATCCACCATATTGAAGGTGCGATCTGCCATAGCAGAGAAATCTTTATTGTGCGTTACAATTACAAAACTTTGTTGGAAACGATCTCTCAGTTTGAAAAATAATTGGTGTAGCTCGTTGGCATTGTTGCTGTCTAAATTTCCTGAGGGTTCATCAGCAAAAACCACTAAAGGGTTGTTAATGAGTGCCCTAGCTACTGCAACCCTTTGCTGCTCGCCACCAGAAAGTTCTTTTGGTTTATGATTTTTTCTAGCAGCGATGCCAAGGATATCTAGAAGTTCAATTGCTTTTTTCTCTGCTTCAGTTTTAGAAAATCCGCCTATTAAAGCTGGAATACAAACATTTTCTATTGCAGTAAATTCGGGCAGCAACTTATGAAATTGGAACACAAAGCCCATTTTCTGATTTCTAAAAGCAGATAGTTTAGAATCTGAAAGCGTGAAAACATCAGTATCGTTTATGCGAACACTACCAGAATCTGGCTTGTCTAAGGTGCCTAAAATTTGCAGCAAAGTGGTTTTACCAGCACCCGATGGCCCAACAATGCAAACAACTTCTGCTTTATTTATACTTAAGCTTACATCTTTTAAAACCTGTAACTGACCGTATTTTTTACTGATGTTCTCAGCTTGAATTAAAATGCTCATTGCGGTAAAATTACAACTCTTTAATGAAAGCTAAAAGCTAATGTTAGGCAGATTCTAATTCGAAAACGGTAATTTCTGGGAGAATGCCCACTCTGCCAGGGTAACCGATAAATCCAAAACCCCGATTTACATACAAATATTGATTTTCTGTTTGGTAAAGTCCTGCCCATTGTGGGTAAACCAAAGAAGCAGGACTTATTTTCACAACTCCAGGAATTTCAATACCAAACTGCATTCCGTGGGTATGGCCCGAAAGTGTTAAGTCGATATCTTTAAATTCTGGTCTAATTTGGGCATCCCAATGCGATGGATCATGCGAAAGCAAGATTTGGAACATATCTTTCTCAACCGAATTGTGCGCTTTTGTTAAATCACCATATTTAGAAAAGCGAGCATTGTTTCCCCAATTTTCAACTCCAATCAGTGCAATTTGTTCTCCATCTTTTTTAAGCATTCTATTTTCGTTTCGAAGCAATTCCCAATCTAGTTCTTTGTGCAATCGGTACATTTCTTCCAAGTTTTTTTGCTTTTCTTCAGGTGAATTCCATTGATGATAATCACCATAATCGTGGTTGCCAAGAATCGAGAATTTACCAGATTTGGCCCTTACTTTTTGTAGAATCGGAATCCATGGAAATGCTTCTTCGGTTTTATTATTCACTAAATCGCCCGTAAAAAAGAAATAATCTGCTTGTTCATTATTAATCATTTCTATGCCACGAGTTACAGCGTTTGTATCAACCAAAGAGCCGGTATGTATATCAGAAAGCTGAACTATTTTAATACCGTTGAAGGCTTTTGGTAAGTTCGGAAATTGAATTTTTATGCGTTTAACTTGATAATTATAGGCTCCTGCAAATATGCCATAACCTAGAGAAACAAACGGTACAGCCGCAATGCCAACTGCCAATCTGGCTAAAAATTGCGATCTACTTAAACCCGTATTAATTGGAGCTTCTTGTAGGGTAGGAATTTCTATTTCGGATGGATTTGATTCTGTAACTATTTCAGCCTCAAGATTTTCTTGTATTGAATGATTTGTTGCAACTTGAGTGTTGTCTTCTTTTTTGTTGAAGAAAAATCGTAAGGTAAGTTTAATTCCACGCACCAAATCCTCCGAAAATAGAAAAGGGATAACAAGCAACTTAAGTACGAAAATCATGAAAATAATGCCGCCAACATAGTTTCTAACTGCAACTGGAATGTTATCTGCCCCAGAAATTATGGTGGCTATTATGGTGAGGTAACTCAGCAAGCTAATAGATAAGTAGGTTCTTAAAATTGCCTTCCTTACTGGTAAATTTTTTGTGAGATGTTTAAAGGCTTGCCATGCATATAAATCTATAATTATAAATATTGTGCAAATAATTACAAATGTTGAGCTGAAATTTTTCATACGGAATACGTATTTGAACGTAGCTTTGATTAGAAAAGTTTAGTAAAACATGAAAACAGAAAACTGCTTGGTATGCAAAGATTCGCTTAAATTTCTTCTGGTAGCAATTTTTTTGGTAGGATGGGCAAGTTCATTGTCTAAGGCGACCGCTCAATCTAGCATTAATGTGTTGAAGTATAAGCTGTTTTTTCATCCCAATAGTAAAGAAAAAAGTTTATCTGGAAGCGTGGAAATGATTTTTGAAAACCTTCAAAACAACAAACAGCTATTGCTTGATTTGAAAAGCAATTTCACTGTTGACTCAATTTTGTATAAAAACAAACCTGTTAATTTTACGCATAAAGATGATTCTATTCGCATTTATTTTGCAGATGAGTTATTGAATAAGAAGAGAGATTCGATTATAATTTATTATCATGGGAAACCACAGGAAGCTGTAAATCCACCCTGGGACGGCGGTTTTTCTTGGGAAAAAGATAAAAAGGGCAAAGACTGGATTGCTGTAAGTTGCCAAGGAATTGGGGCATCGGTTTGGTGGCCTTGTAAAGACAACCCTGCTGATGAACCAGAATTGGGCGTGGAAGTAAAAATTGTTGCCTCAAATAAACTTAGTGCTGTTTCAAATGGTAGGCTGGTTAGTGTTACAAAATATTCAGAGAAAGAAGATTTGTGGCATTGGATTGTAAATAGCTCCATCAATCTGTATAGCGTTACTTTAAATATTGGCAAATACGACTTACTTGAATCCGATTACTTTTCGGAATCAAGCAAAACAGTTCAAAAATTGAAATTTTATGTTTTAAACTACCATAAATCGAAAGCCAAAAAACATTTAGAACAAGCAAACCAAATGCTTGAGACTTACGAAAATCTTTTTGGCGAATACCCTTTTTGGAATGATGGCTTCAAAATCGTAGAAACCCCCTTTTGGGG
Organism: Bacteroidota bacterium; assembly: GCA_036804105.1. Classification (GTDB taxonomy): domain Bacteria; phylum Bacteroidota; class Bacteroidia; order UBA7662; family DAIRTB01; genus DAIRTB01. The sequence goes on from DAIRTB010000026.1 coordinate 9,788, forward strand.
AATGGAACATCAGAGTGCAATTGCCTACGGAAACAATTATAGAAACAATGCTGCTGGTTTCGACTTCATTCTGATTCATGAAAGTGCGCACGAATGGTTTGGAAATTCAATAAGTTGCAACGACAATGCAGAATTATGGATTCACGAGAGTTTTACTACTTATGCGGAGGCTTTGTATTTGGAGAAAATCAAAGATTATGCCTCAGCTAGTTTATATCTTCAGGAACAGACAAATAAAATTAAAGGTGTTAAGCCAATGCTTGGCTCATTTGGAAAAAAATTTAATAATCATGATACAGATATCTACTACAAAGGAGCTTGGATGTTGCATGGTTTACGAACAATTTTAGAAAACGATTCGCTTTGGTTTGCTTGCATTAGGGCATTTTATCAAAAGCATCAACATTCAAATTTAATAACAGAAGATGTTGTCGATTTCTTTTCAGATTTTTTAAATAAAGACTTAGATGCTTATTTCAACGAATATTTAATGCATGCGAAAATCCCAGCTCTGAATTACAGAATTGAAAAAATGGGTAAAAATAGAGCATTGGTTTATTGGCTAGAAAGCAGCGAAAAGGATTTTGAGATTCCCATTTACATTAAAGTTGGCAAGGAAGAGCTTAAAATAACTCCAAAAACCAAGCCCCAAAGATTACCCATACAACAACTCGATATTTCTAATCTACAGATTCCCAGTAGAGATTATTTGTTGGAAATACACATTGAATAATTATTGATTGTTGATGCAGCTAAGCATCAGCTGATGTATAATGGCAGAGGTCGTTCGAAGGCATCTGGGGGCATAATCCATTTTTTATTAAACAAAACGTCCCGTTAACTTAAGCTAACGGGACGTTTTGTTTAAAGATTAAAGTGTTTTTGAATCTGGCATCAATCATCAAAAATCAAAAACCCAAAATCAAAAAATCTGCACTTTTTTGGTAGTTTTAAAACCGTTATGGTAAATCTGAACTAAATACATGCCAGCTGCTAGATTATCTTGGTTGAAGTCTAGTCTTTGTTGTCCAGAAATATTGCCGAAATCTTTGTTTTGAAGAACTTTACCTTGTAAATCAATTATTTCTGCTTTAATATTAGTTGCTTCATTTAAGTTGATAATCATAGAGAAGTTTCCATTGTTTGGATTAGGGAATGGATTGCTTAAAGAATTGAGAAGTGGATCAACCTTTTTAGTACTTGTTGGTCCTTTTGTATAGTGTACTTCCATGGTCATACCAGCTCTACCTAATGTACCCCCATCTGTTACTTCACTGTAACCAGCAGTAGAATTTCTGATAATAGCGTTTCCTGTGTTTCTTAAGCCTACATGAGAAATTGGCATATTCCAGGGTCCAGATGTTAACGAACCAGATAAGCTCCAGCTCGCATACATTCTTCCTCCACCTTGAATAACCACAGGAAATACGAAAATAGTAACACGCATTATTGGTCGTGTGGTATCAGTAAATGCGGTGCTTGAAACTCTGTAAGCTCCTGTCCAAAAATTGTCAAAAAGAACTGAGTTTACCGTATCTCCTGCTAGAAAGTTAGCAGTAGGGTCGCCTGGGAATTTATCCCAAAAACCTGCAAATCCTTCTGTAAATGTTGGAATTGAAGCTACTGCTCCAGTTTGATACGCATATACTACTAAAGAATCTATGGTATAATCGCTTCCTGCTGGCAAGATAAAGTCTTCGTGCATCCTCCAGCTTGTATTGTTAACGTTGTTTCCAAAAGTGCTTAAGCCAGAATGAAGAGCAGAAATTGGAGCTCCACCAAAACCACCATTTGTACTCGTAATAAATGCACCGTTGTTCCAGCTTCCTAAATTTCCTGTTTCAGAAATTGGATTAATTACTTTAATTGGGACTCTTAGCGTGTCGTCGCCAGCAAAAGGATCGTTAGCCAATGTTGTAACAAACTGAAATGTATAATCGCCGGGTGTTAGCGTGTTATAAAAAACTGAATCGAATTCAACCAAAGCTGTATCCCCAGATAAAAGCGAAGCAATTGTTTTCGTGCTAGAGTATCCACCTGGACCTGTAACCGAAGCAGTAAATTGTCCAGAAGCATTGGTGCCGGTATTTCTAAATCTTGCAGCAACTCTTTCCTTCATAGGGGTATAGATTACTTGAGTTCCATCATAACTTAAGGAAGAAACATTTATCGGAAATGGAAAATTTATACGCATGGTTGGTTTTCTTAGGTTTGTATTTACCAAGGTATCGTTAGCAAAAACCGAATCATTTAGTAAAACAGTCTTGCTAGAATTAGCTAAATACTCAGGAGTGGCTGCACTATTAGAATAACCCCAAGTTAAACTTGCCGGTTGTCCAGCTGATTGCGTGTATTGAATTAAAACTTCTAAATTATCTCCATTAGTTCGGTTAAAAACGTAGGGAGTAGTTAGCACCACTCTTTTCCAACCAGTTGCACCTGCACCCCAATCTGCAGAACCTTGATAAACTAAAGTTGCTCCAGAGATACGAGATGTCCAACTTATTCTTCCTGTGTCGGCAAAAGTTGGCGCTGTTACGTTTCTCAAATAAATAGAAACTTGTGCATTTCCTGCAAGATTTGCCGCTGCTGCAACCGCATCTGTTCTAAAGAATTCTAAACTTGAGATACT
>DAIRTB010000027.1:0-12351 GCA_036804105.1 Bacteroidota bacterium
TACAGCTATTTTCATACCAAAATTGGGATTTTCTCTGGGGCACACATCGGCAATACGACTGATTTAAAGCGAATTATTGCAATAGGCGAGGCTCCATCAACAAATCAGTTTTCATACAAAATTGGAAGGCCGTACCAGGATGTGGATCACCATTTGTTGAAATTCAAAACGCAATATTTCTTCAAAAAGGGAAATGGAAACCTTGGTTTTATCTATGGTCTTCAAGAAAATAAGCGAAAAGAATTCGATAAGCACTTGCCGAGAAACAACAATTTGGCTGCATTAAACTTACCGGAGTTAGATTACGAAATCGCTACGCACAATACAGATAAATACATAAACCTAGAAATAAATAACAAACACACATTTCTGGGTGGATTGCAAGGTTTGTATCAAGCCAATGTTTTCAACGGAAGATTCTTTATTCCTAATTTTAGAAACTTGGGTGCTGGAGCTTACGGAATTCTATCATCCAAATACAAACACGGGAAAGCAGATTTTGCTCTTCGGTACGATTACAAGCAGATAAATGCTTACTTCTATGAAGACAACCAGCTAAATTCTCCAATAAGAACTTTTAGTGGATTTTCAGGATCATCTGCAATTTCCTATTTAGGGATTAAAGATTTAGCCATGGAAGGGCATATTGGTTACAATTGGCGACCACCAGCTCCGAACGAGCTTTACAGCGATGGATTGCACCACGGAGCTGCGGCCATTGAAAAAGGAAATGCTGATCTCATTCCAGAGTTTTCTTTCAATTATGATGTAAAATTGACCTACCAAAAAGCAGATAAATTTAAAGTTGGAGCGCTTTTTTATAGCAACCACATCAACAATTTCATCTATTTGCAGCCAGGAAACATCCAATTAAGCATTCGAGGCGCATTTCCAAGTTTCGAATATGCACAAGCAAATACACACCTAAGGGGTATGGATTTCAACTTCGAATTGGCAATAAACAAAACCACAACCCTAAGTGGGAAATCTTCTGTATTGAGGGCAAGAAACTTAGAAACCAACGAATGGATTATTCTGATGCCAGCAGACAGACATCAGCTTGAAATTAAATTTAACCGACCATTTCAAGTTAGAGGACATAAAATGAGCGGAAGTATCAGTCCTCAAATGGAATATGTTGGCAAGCAATTCAGGGTGCCCTTAAACACCGACTTTTCTGACAGTCCAGAAGCATACACCTTATTTCACCTAGAGGCATCACTTGCTTTTGGTAAAAACGAGGGTTGGAAATTGGGTGTTAGATTAGACAACACATTAAACACCGAGTATAAGGATTACCTCAACAGGCTCAGATATTTCATGTTTGAGCCTGGGCGAAATCTAATGCTCAACCTAAAAATACCGATTTAAATTTTAAACAAACTTTATTATGAACACTTTTAAAAAAATTTCATTTGCGCTAAGCATCACTGCGCTCAGCTTCACTGCTTGTAAAAAAGATGTACCCAATCCAGATCCTGTAAACGAAGGGGAGGTAATTACAACTGTAATCTTGACCTTAACAGATCAAGCAAACCCCTCACAAGTTTACACTTTCAAATTTGTAGATTTAGATGGCGATGGAGGAAACCCACCAAGTAGATTCGATACCATTCGAGTTCCACAAAACAGAACTTATATTGGCAGCATCGAATTGTTAGACGAGAGTAAAAACCCAGCTGAAGACATTACAGAGGAAATTGAGGAAGAAGCCAGCGAGCATCAGATGTTCTACATTGTAACAGGCGCAAATGTAAATGTTACTACAACCGATGTGGATGCAGAAAATCGACCACTAGGCCTTAAATCAACTTGGGCGGTTGGAACAGCTTCAAGCGGAACAGTTCAAATTACTTTGAAGCACCAACCAAATGGCATAAAGCCAGCAGCTCCAGGTAACATATCTGTTGGAGACACAGATGTAGAGTTGAATTTCATTACCCAAATTTTGCCTTAAACGAATTACCCTTACCCCTTAGAAACCCAATGGTAAATAATACACCATTGGGTTTTTTGCTTTTGTGGATGGTTGATTTTGGATGTTTGATTTTTGATTCTAGATTTGAGAATTTGGAATTTAAACTATTGATTTACAGCGAATTGAAGATTGAATAAGCACGCTATAGAAGCCGACCATCCGGCGATACTTTTGTAATTACCTAGTGGTAAATGATAATTTTTGTTAAACATAGTACTATTCTCTATCAGGTACTTTGTTTTACATAGTACCTTCTATAGCTTTGTATTGTGTAAAACATAGAAGCATGACCATAGACAACACAGCAGTGCAAATGCGAAAGGGCATTTTAGAATACTGCATTCTGCTAATTATTTCACGGGGCGAGATTTACGCATCAGACTTAATAGAAGAATTAAAACAAGCCAAGATTATAGTAGTAGAGGGCACCCTTTATCCGCTACTAAGCAGACTACACAACACGGGCTATTTAACTTATGCCTGGAAAGAATCTAATGCGGGGCCTCCAAGAAAGTACTATCAAATAACAGATGCTGGAACCGTATTTCTAGAGCGCCTAAACCAAAGTTGGGATGAATTACTCCAATCTATTGCCATGATTAAGAAAACAGGAACCGAAAACGAAACAAGCCATGAATAAGCCGATCTCCATTAACTTAGCAGGATTCTTCCTTACCCTTGAAGAGCCTGCCTACTTTCAACTGAAACAGTATTTAGACGGAGTTAAGAAGTACTTCGCTAGCTTTCCAGAATCTGATGAAATTGTAAAAGACATTGAAACTAGAATTGCTGAAAAACTTCTCGCTAAGCAAAAAGAAGCAAGTAAATTGCTCATTACCGTGGAAGAAGTAAATTGGGTGATTGCAGAAATGGGCAATGTAAACGACTTTGAGGATTCTGAAGCAGAGAATGAAATTCCTCCGTACCAAGCTCAACATGAACAATTTAGCAAACGAATATTAACAAGAATTCCGCAAAAAGGCGTAATTGCAGGTGTTGCGGCAGGTTTCGCTCAATATGCTCAAACAGATGTAGCCATAATTCGGGTTTTGCTAATTGTTTGTACAGTGTTCTTCCCAGGTTCAGGGTTATTAATCTACCTGATTCTTTGGATTGCTTTACCTAAAGGCTTGCCACTTCCCGAAAAAACTTCACCCCAAATGGCAAGAAAGCTTTATCGGTCTGGAGAAGGAAAAACCATTGCGGGTGTTGCTAGAGGATTGAGTGCTTATCTCAACATAGAAACCTCCATTGTTCGACTTGCATTTCTTTTGCTGATTTTAGCTGGAGGTTTTGGCATCATTCTGTACTTAGCACTTTGGGTTTCCATGCCTGAGGCTAAAACCATTTCAGAAAAAGTGGAGATGGGAGGACAAAACCCAAATGTTCAGAATATTTCTAGGGCAATGCAAAACCCTGAATATAACGAAAAACCAAACATTCTGCAAAGATTTATCTCTGGAATTGCACGCATAATTGAACAACTTTTCAGAGCCTTTGGAGGAATAATACGATTTGGATTTGGCCTTTTTGCCCTATTTATTAGCGCAGTTTTACTTTTCAGCTTTTTAATTACGACAGCGGTTGTAACAGGAATAATCTCCAATTTCGATAAAATTCCTTTCCCACTCCACAACATAGCAGGAAGTACTTCTAATGAAACCCTCATAATACTTGGCAGTATAGCTTTCTTTTTAATACCTTGTTTAATAGGTATTTATCTTGGAATTAGAGCTTTATTTAGAAAAAGCCTTTTCAAACCAAATGTTCTCGCAATTATGGGTGGAGTTTGGTTAATTAGTTTTTTTGTAATGATTTTCAGTGGGGTTAGTGTGGCATCTTATTTTTCGCATGAAGGAAAGTATATACAAAAAAGAGAACTGGGCGCAATTCCAACCAGTAAACAAATTCTCATAAAAATGGATAATGAAGGCCAAGGAGAAAATGCTTATGATGAAGACAAGGAGATTTTCAACAGCAAAAAATCGAGAAATAATCCCAACTATTTGCAAATGCATTATCAATTAATTCCTACCGATAGCAATATCGTTTTTGCAGAAGTTGCTTATATTTCTAGAGGAAAAGATGAAGAAGACGGTATTTTTAATGCAAGAATGATCGAGTATCCGATAAGCCTTTCTGATACTTCGGTTACCTTACCAAGCACGATAATTTTTAAAGAAGATGCCGTTTTCAGAGCTCAAAATGTCCGAATTAAAATTTATGTACCTAAAAATACTGAAATAAAATTTGGTAATTCTGCTGCCAGACACTGCAAAAACATCTGGAATACGGGTTGGAAAACCCAAGACGAGACTTTCTATTTCGAAGGTAATGAGCTTAAATGCAGGGTTTGTACAGATACTTGGTATGATCCGGATGAAAAAAATACGGATGATGCCGTAAATGAGGATTCTACCAAAATAAAGATTAAAATTAAAAGTACATAAAACATTAATAAAAATCTCAGTAACTTTTCTTTAATTTTTGATCCCTCAGTTTAGGCTGGGGGATTTTTTGTGGGGCGGGAGAGAATAGATGGCCAGAGGCCATATTCATAAACTTCACTCGGCAGAGCCGAGCGAATGCGAATTGCATTTATTTGAAAAAAATTGATTGCATTTAACCAATGTAGAGACAAGGCAGCCATACCGAGCGAATGCGAGGACACGTAGGTCCGCCCCTACGCAGGTCCGCCCCAACGAAATATCAGTCAAGGGCAGGGCGGACACGCAGGTTCGCCCCAACAGCATATCAGTCAAGGGCAGGGCGGACACATAGGTCCGCCCCAACGAAATCCCGCAAATATCATCATATCATCACATCACCTAATCAGCATATCAACTCATCATCACCTCATCACATCAAAAAAATCATTTAGATTTTCTCGGAGAAAGGAAGTGAAAAATACCACGGGTTGGTTCAGAGCCTAAGGGAGAATATACATTATCGCTCGCTCTGCTAACTTGCTCTATGGTATAAAATGCTTTGGGAAAGGCACTTAGAATTTCGTTTTTTACTAAAGCAAGGTCTTTTCGTTTTACCAAGGTAAACAGAATTCGTACGCTTCCCTCAGAACCTTGTCCATCGATTACAGTTACTCCAAAACCAAGTGTACGAAGCTTTGAGACTAGCTCACTTGCATCGGAACCGATGATAACTCTTACCAAAAGAATTCCGAGGGCAAGGCGTTCTTCAATCCAAAGGCCAACGAAATTACCAGCGGCAAAACCAGCGGCCCAACCAATGTAAGCGGTGAAATACGTGGCATGATTTACAATTTGCTTCATGGTGATAATCCAAACCAACACTTCGAAAAAACCAAGCAAAGGTGCCCAATTCTTCAAACCCTTCGATACAAATACAATTCTAAGCGTGCCAATGGACACATCAATTATCCTCGCAAAGAAAATCATTAAGGGCAAAATAACCCAACCAACTAATTCTTGATCGTAATCACTAAAAAAGGCTTCAACCATGCTGCAAAATTACCGCTTTAAAATCCACCTAAGCCATGGAATTAAATACAATACCTTAATGCTTAAATAAAATAATCCTCTAAACATGGCAAAGCTATTACCCTAGCAATATGAGCCTTCAATTTTTAGTTTAGTAATTACAAAAACTTAACAATTATAGAACCTCAAATTTACCTTATTTCGATTTTTAAATTCAATTACCCACATAAAATTGGAAGCTATCGAAAAAAAATGTAGGTACAGATAAATTAAATAATACTGATTATTAGAAACTTACTTATAAAGATAAGATTAATTCGGCCAAATTACCAAAAATATTTACACAGGAAACTTGAAATGAATTGAAAGTTTCCATAGTTTTGCGCCATAATTATAATGGAGCAAAAAGAAACAATATTAAATCAAGCAAGAACCCTCTTTTTTCTATTCGGAATAAAGAGTATAAGTATGGACGACATCGCCCTGAAATTGGGAATGTCTAAGAAAACTATTTACCAATATTTTACCGATAAGCAAGATTTGCTTTCAACCATAATAGATCAGTTTATTGGCGAGCATCACGAATCTACCTGTCATTTGATTGACCAAAAGTTAGATGCAATGGAAACTTTCCAAAGTATGGCCAATTTGGCGCTAGAATACACTAAAGATTTACGGCCAGCATTTCTTTACGATTTGCAAAAATATTACCGCCCATATTGGGATAAATTTTTGCATTTTAAGAATGAAAGCATTTTAGAAGAAACCAAAAACCTGCTAACAAGAGGAAAAGCGCAAGGCCTCTTTCTTGAAAATATGAATGTTGATTTAGCTGCCAAACTGCATATCTGCTGCATAGACGAAATAATTAGTGTTCGGCATCCAAACCATGGCATTACAGAAATGCACCTGCTAATTGAAGAATACATGTACATGTTTTTACGAGGCATAGCCAGTGAAAAAGGACTAAAAAGAATAGACGAGTTATACAACAAAACAACCTAATTAAACCATGAGATTTAAAACAAAAGTGCTTTGGTTGGCAGTTATGATGGTACTTACGGTACTTACGCCAAGTTTACAAGCACAAAACGCAACAAAAAATGCGTACAAATTCAGCCTAAAAGAAGCTGTAGACTATGCAATTAAAAACAGCGAAACAACAAAAAATGCCACCTTAGACGAGCGCATTTCTGTTGCAAGGGTTAGAGAAGTTACAGCCTTGGGTTTACCTCAGATTAGCGCTTCTGCTCAGGTAACTAACAATTACAACATCCAAAAAGCCATTATTCCAGGAAACTCTTTCATAAACCCAAGTCCAGACCCAATTGGAATTGAGTTTTCGCCAGCGTTTTCTGCAAACGCAAATGTTGCCATTAATCAATTGGTTTTTGATGGTTCTTATCTTGTTGGATTAAAAGCCGCAAACACCTACAAAAGCTTAACCATTAAGCAAAACGACTTGAGTAAAATTGGCGTAAGAGAACAAGTTTACAAAGCGTACTACGGAGTTCTAATTAACAACGATCGCCTAGAATTGCTGAATGCAAGTGTGGCGAGAATCGATTCGTCGTTAACTGAACTGAAGGCTCTACAGAAAGCTGGTTTCGTAGAAAAATTAGATGTACAACGTTTAGAGGTTACCAAAAACAACTTGGTTTCTGAGGTTACCAAAGTTGAGCGCTTAGCAGAATTATCGCTCAGCTTATTGAAATTTCAAATGGGTATGCCAGTTGAAGATAACTTAGAACTTACCGACAAACTTGAAGTAGCTAAAATTGACATTCCAAGCGCAGAAAGTGCCATCGATTTTAGAGCTAGACCAGAATACACCCTTTTCGAAGCGCAAGAAAGAGTTGCAGAATTAGAACTTCAGAATGTTCGCATGGGCTATTTACCCAAGCTTTACTTCTTTATGCAGTTTGGATCAGTGAGCGGTGGTAATACCTTTAGCGACATCAGCAACCTAAATAAAAACTGGTTCGATTTCGGCTTTTACGGCTTTCAACTTCAAGTGCCCATTTTCGATAGCTTCACCAAAAGATATCAGGCACAACAAAAGAAATACACGCTAGAAAAAGCTGTAAACAGTAAAATAAATTTCCAAAATGTAATTGCATTGGAAATTTCTCAAGCGGGCACAAGTGTGCGAAATGCCTTGATTAATCTAGATGTACAAAAAGCCAACTTAGAATTATCTGAAGAAGTAGTTCGGGTTACTAAAGTGAAATATGAACAAGGGGTTGGCACAAACCTAGAAGTAATTAGTGCAGAATCTGCTCTAAAAGAGGCGCAAACCAATTATTATGGTGCTCTATACGACTTACTAATCAGCAATGTAGATTACAAAAAAGCAACAGGAACTTTAACAGAATAATCAAATCAAACAAAAACATATGAAACGAATCACCCTATTATCTGCGCTATTCGCCTTGTTCGCAATAGCATGTTCGGAAGAAAAAGATAGCAGCAAGGTTTTAGAAAACCTCAAGAAAGAGCAAGCTGTTTTAATACAAGAAATTGACGGCAAAAACGTAGAGTTAACTGCCTTAAATGCAAAAATTGATAGTGTTCAAAATGTAGTATTGGCCAAAAACCCAGAATTGGTAAATGCAAATGCCAAACCTGTAGCCACCAGCATTATCAGCACCGAGGAATTTAAAACTTTTATTGAAGTTCAAGGCAGAATTGATGCTCGCCAAAGTGTAGATGTTTCTCCACAAACCATGGGTACCGTAACTCGCATAAACGTAAAAGAAGGCGACAAAGTTGGCGCAGGACAAATTCTTGCCGAGCTAGATAACCGTGCCATGAGAGAAGGCTTAGAAGAAATTAAAGTTGCATTAAGTCTTGCAAACACACTTTACGAAAAGCAGAAAAGTCTTTGGGATCAGAATATCGGTACAGAAATTCAATTTCTTCAAGCAAAAAATAACAAAGAAAGCCTTGAGCGCCGTTTGGCTAGCACACAAGAACAAGTAAACATGAGCTACATTAGAGCACCTTTTTCTGGTTCTGTTGATGAAGTTATGCTGCGTCTCGGTCAGAACGCTGCTCCAGGAATGCCAGCGGTAAGAGTAGTTAATATCTCGAAAGTTAAAGTTGTGGCAGAATTAGCAGAATCTTATATCAACCGTGTAAAAATTGGCGATAATGTAGAAGTATTTTTCAAAGATTTAAATAAAACCATCCAAGGAAAAGTATCATTCGCAAGCAAATCAATCAACACCATAAATAGAACATTTAAGGTTGAAGTTAGCTTAAACGAAACCCTAGAGCAGGTTAGTCCGAACATGATTGCCATTGTAAAAATAAACGATTCCGTAACTCCTGAAGCAGTTTTAGTGCCAGTTGGGTTAATTCAAGGTCTTGAAAAACAATACATTATGGTAGCCGAGCAAAAAGGAAAGACCTTGGTTGCTCGCAGAAAAGATATTACGATTGGGAGAATGTTTGCTGGCAAAGCAGAAATATTAACTGGCTTAAAAGCTGGCGATAGAATTATTACGGCTGGTTACCAAGATCTTGGCGATGAGCAAATTATTATTGAATCAACCCCTGGAAAATAAAGAATTATGCTGCAAAAATTTAAGGAATTTGCGCCAACAAGTTGGGCAATAGATAATAGAACCAGTATTTTTATTGTAACCATTATCATTACCCTTGCAGGCCTGTCTGTTTACAACAGCATTCCGAAAGAACAATTTCCAGAGATTGTAATTCCTACCATGTATGTGAGTACGGTTTACCCTGGAACTTCTCCATCAGACATGGAGAACTTGGTTACCAAACCAATTGAGAAACAACTCAAGTCTATTTCTGGAGTTAAGAAATTTACATCGAACTCGCTACAAGATTTTTCTAACATTATTGTTGAATTCAATACCGATGTAGAAGTAGCCGAAGCCAAGCAAAAGGTAAAAGATGCGGTTGATAAAGCCCGATCTGACTTACCCAACGATTTGCCTACCGAGCCAACGGTAATAGAGGTAGATTTTGCCGAAATTCCCGTGATGTTTGTAAACATCTCTGGCGATTACGACTTGAATACGCTCAAAAAATACGCAGAAAACCTCCAAGATAAAATTGAAGGCATTACCGAAGTAACTCGTGTTGATTTAGTTGGCGCACTTGAAAGAGAAATCCAAATAGATGTAGACATGTACAAGCTGCAAGCAGCAAAAGTTACTATGGGTGATATTGAGCGTGCTATTGCATTCGAAAACATGACCATCTCTGGTGGGAATATTTCGGAAGGTGCACTAAAAAGATCGGTGCGTGTGGTTGGAGAATTTAAAGAAGTTACTGATCTAAACAACATTATTGTAACCTCGCTAAACGGAACGCCCATTTATCTAAAAGATTTGGCCACCGTAACCGACGGCGTTGAGGAACAAGAAAGTTATGCCCGCTTAAATGGCAAAAACGTAATTACCCTAAATGTAATTAAGAAAAGTGGCGAGAACTTAATTTCAACTTCAGATAAGGTTCAAGAACTTATTAAGGAAGAAGAAGGCTCAGGAAATTTCCCACCCAACTTAAAAGTTACCACAACAGGCGACCAATCCGTTGGAACAAGAACAACCGTACACGATTTGGTAAACACCATCATCATCGGTTTTATTTTGGTAACCTTGGTTATGATGTTTTTCATGGGGCCCACAAACGCACTTTTTGTTGGATCATCCGTGCCCATCTCTGCATTTTTAGCTTTTATGGTGATGCCATCCATTGGTTTCACTCTGAACGTAATTGTACTCTTTTCTTTCCTGCTTGCACTTGGAGTTGTGGTAGATGATGCCATTGTGGTAACAGAAAATACGCACAGACTTTTTGCCAACGGAAAAAGAGATATTAAGGTAGCCGCAAAAATGGCAGCTGGAGAAATCTTCATACCGGTTTTGGCTGGAACTCTAACCACCATTGCACCTTTCTTACCACTGGCATTCTGGGGTGGAATTGTAGGTAAGTTTATGTACTTCTTGCCGGTAACCTTGATTATTACTTTGGTTGCATCGTTAATTGTGGCCTACATTATGAACCCAGTTTTTGCGGTTCAGTTTATGAAACCAGATTCTGAGCTTGCAGCAGCCAGAAAGAATTTCAGAAGCTTAAAAATTACCAGTATAATATTAGCCGCACTTGCAGCCATTTTCTACGCACTTGGCGTTTTTGGAGGAGGCAACTTCTTAGTATTCTTAATTCTCTTGCTTTGGTTTAACCGTTTGGTTATTCTACCTACAATCGATAAATTTCAAGAAAACCTATGGCCAAAGGTGCAGAATGCCTACGAAAGAATTTTGAGATGGTGTTTAATCGGCTGGAGACCGCAAATGCTATTAATTGGCACTTTCTTGCTCTTGATTTTCAGCTTTGTGTTGGTAGGCATAAAATCGCCAAAAGTAGAATTCTTCCCGAAGGGCGACCCGAACTTTATCTATGTGTACATGGCCTTACCAGTGGGAACCGACCAGAAAAGTACAGATTCAGTAATCAATATTGTGGAGCAAAGAGTTACCAGCGTATTCGGAAAGAATAATCCACTGGTGGAATCTATACAATACAACGTAGCTGTGGGCGCTGGAGATCCTGCCGCTGGAGACCGAGCCATATCGCCTAACAAAGCAAAAGTGTCTGTGGCCTTTGTACCCTTTGCACAAAGAGATGGCGTTTCTACTGCTCCATACTTGGATAGTGTGAGAAGAGTTGTTAAAGGAATTCCAGGAGCGGAAATAACCGTAGACCAAGAATCTGGTGGGCCACCAACTGGTAAACCCATCAACATAGAAGTTAGTGGCGATAAATTTGAAGTGCTTATTGCGCTTTCTGCAAAACTCAAAAAGCAATTAGAAGAGAAGCAAATTCCGGGTGTTGAAGAATTGAAATCTGATCTTCAAAGCAATAAACCTGAACTTGTAATCAACATAGATAGAGAAAGAGCAAGCAGAGAAGGTATTTCTACTGCCGTAATTGGTGGCGAAATTCGGAATGCGATCTTTGGTAAAGAGGTTTCTAAATTCAAAGCCGAAAACGATGAATACCCAATAATGCTTCGTTACCAACTCGATCAACGCAACGATATTGAGGCACTGATCAACACCAAAATTACCTTTAGAGATATGAATGCGGGCGGTATGATTCGTCAGATTCCACTTTCTGCAGTTGCAGATATTAGCTACACCAATTCATTTGGCGCAATTAGTAGGAAGAACCAGAAAAGGGTAATTACCATCAGCTCAAACATTTTGTCTGGTTTTGCGCCAAACGAAGTTGTTGCTAACGTACAAAGAGCCATCGATCAATTTGAAGTTGAGCCAGGTTACGAAATTAAAATGACAGGTGAGCAAGAAGAGCAAGCAGAAAGTGCAGCATTCTTATCGAACGCCATGTTGATTTCGATCGGGTTGATTTTCTTAATCTTGGTAACGCAGTTCAACTCGCTATCGAAACCAATCATCATCATTTCAGAAATTCTGTTTAGTATTATTGGGGTATTGCTTGGTTTCGTAATTTTCGATATGACCATTTCAATCGTTATGACCGGAATTGGAGTTGTTGCCTTGGCGGGAATTGTGGTAAAAAATGGAATTCTATTGGTGGAGTACACCGATTTACTTCTACAAAACGGTAAAATTAGAACAAGGGAGGCAATAATTGAAGCTGGAAGAATTAGAATGACGCCGGTAATTTTAACTGCACTTTCTACCATTTTAGGATTAATTCCACTAGCAATTGGGGTAAACATAGATTTTTACACCTTGTTTACAGAGTTGAATCCGCACTTTTTCTTAGGTGGAGATAGTGTTGCATTCTTCGGCCCACTTTCTTGGACCATCATTTTCGGATTAACCTTTGCAACTTTCTTAACCTTGATTTTAGTACCGGTTATGTATTACCTGAATTACAAAATGGGTT
>DAIRTB010000028.1:0-11730 GCA_036804105.1 Bacteroidota bacterium
ACCCGCAAAAGCCAATATAACAACAGAAACCCGATGGCCAGCTCGAATTAAAGCTGCTCCAGCCGCTTCAATTGTTGCGCCTGTGGTTAGTACATCGTCTACCAGTAAAATATGCTTGGGTTCTACATGTTTAATTACTTCGAAAACGTCTTTTACATTTTCCCAACGCTCAAACCTATTCTTTTTTGTTTGAGAAGCAGTTTCTTTAGTTTTCTGAAGAATTAAATTATCAACAGGTTTCTGTAGCGCTTTACCAAATCCGTATGCAATAGGTTCCGCCTGATTGTAACCTCTTGACTTTAATTTTTCTTTGTGAATTGGAATTGCCGTAACCAAATCAACATCATCAAAAAAAGTAGATTTTTCAAGCACTTTTCCATATTTGTAGCCTAGGTATCTGCCTAAATCCTGCCTCCCTTTATACTTTAATGCATGAAGAATTAGCTGAACCTTACCCTTAGGTTCGAAAAATAAAAAGCTATCTGCATGTTCTAACTTTAATCTTCCCCAGAAAACATCTTTGGCAGGATTTTGATTAACCTGATGGAAATAGGTGTAAGGCAGACTGTTAGCACATTTTAAGCATAAAATATCTTCCTGATTTAATAAGGTTTTTTTGCAAGCAATACAGTTTCTAGGAAAAATTGCGTACAAAATTGTTGAATAAAGATTTTTTAGTTGAGCGTTTGTTCTCATAATAATATATTTTTGCCCTTCTATTGAAAAATGTTAAACCAATTTATTTAAAGTAATTTATGGTTATGAGAAACGTATTGTCGTTCTGCTTGTTAATGATGCTAATTTGGGTAAGTAACCCAACAAATGCCCAAAATCCTGTGGTGTTTAAAATAAATGGTGAGTTTGTGTATTTAGACGAATTTGAAACCATTTTCAGAAAAAACAACACAGCTAAACAATCTAGTCGAAAAGAGGTAGAAGAATACCTCGATTTGTACATTAAGTTTAAAATGAAGGTAAAAGAAGCTGAAGCTTTAGGTTTAGATACCACAAAAGCTTTCAGAGACGAGTTGGCTCAATACAGAGAACAACTAGCCAGACCTTATTTAACAGATACGGCAACTAACGAAAATTTGCTTAAAGAAGCTTACAACCGGATGTTGAAAGAGGTAAAAGCAGCGCATATTCTAATCAGAATAGACGAAAACGCATCTCCAAAAGATACCATTGCTGCATTTAAGAAAATTTCTGACATAAGAAAAAGAGTACTTGCTGGCGAAGATTTCAATAAGCTTGCTAAAACAATGTCTGAGGATCCATCGGCAAAAGATAATGGAGGCGATTTAGGTTATTTCTCTGCAATGCGTATGATTTACGCTTTCGAAAATGTGGCTTACAACACTCCAGTTGGCAAAACATCTGAGGTTTTTAGAACAAGATTTGGGTATCATATTCTTAAAGTTGAAGACGTAAGAGAAGCTAGAGGCGAGGTTCAAGTTGCACACATTATGGTTGCCTTGAAAAAAGAGGATCCAGATTCTTTAAAAAGAAGTGCTGAGCGCAAAATAAACGAAATCTACAAGCAATTGAAGTCGGGAGCTAATTTCGAAGAACTTGCAAAACAATTTTCAGACGATACGGGCACAAAACAAAATGGGGGCAATTTGCCTGCTTTTGGCACTGGAAGAATGGTTCCTGAGTTTGAAAATGCCGCCTTTACGCTTGCTAAAAATGGTGATATTTCAGAACCATTTCAAACCATGTATGGCTGGCATATTGCAAAAAGAATCGATAGAAAACCAATTCCAGCTTTTGCAGATGCAAGAACAGATCTTCAAAACAAAATTACAAGAGACGATAGAGCATTTTTAAATCGCAAAAATTTTGTTGCTAGACTTAAAAAGGCCTACAATTTTGTTGAATACCCTAAAAGCAGAAATGAGTTTTTCAATACGGTAGACACCAACTTATTGTCTGGAACATGGGAAATTGGCAAGATGAATAAATCTGCAATTCCACTTTTTACAATTGATGGACAAAATTATTTGGTAAGCGATTTTGCTTATTATGTTGAAGCTAACCAAACTCCTGGTCAGAAAGATGTGCAAATAACATTGGCTAAAATGTATGATCAGTTTGTTGAAGACAAAGTTATAGCTTATGAAAACAGCAAATTAGAAGCAAAGCACCCTGCCTTTAAAAACTTGATGAAAGAATACAGAGAGGGCATTTTGTTGTTCGAATTAACAGACAAAACTGTTTGGAGCAAAGCAGTTACCGATACTAACGGTCTCGAAGCCTTTTATCAAAAAAACAAAATGAATTACATGTGGGGAGATAGAATTAATGCAACTTTCTACCACAACAACAACGAGGCTGTAGCAAAACAAGCTTACAAATTGGCCAAGAAAAAGAAAAATACTTCGGAGTCTATTCTAGAAACAGTTAACAAAGACAATCCTTTGAACCTAAGAATAACCTCAGGAAAGTACGACAAAGCTGCTACCACAGAGCCCGTTAACGACTTTGAGTGGAAAAAGGGTCTATCGCCCATTAAGAAAATCAACAACGAATATGTATTCGTAAAAATCAATGAACTTCTATTGCCACAACCAAAAGAGCTAAACGAGATTAAAGGTTTAGTTACTTCAGATTACCAAGAATTTCTTGAAGGTGTTTGGCTTGAAGAACTGAATAAAAAATACAAAGTAGAGGTTAACACCGCTGCTTTAGATCAGATAAAATAAAGTGAAAAAAGCAAGTATCCTTTCGCTCTTCGTATTGGTACTAACCGCTTGCGAAATTTTCAATAAAACTGCCCCTCCTGGTAATCCAATTGCTAGGGTGGGCAGCAACTTTTTATATGAAAGCGATGTGCAGCACCTTGTTTCAGAAAGAATAAGTAAAAGCGACAGTGAGCTTCTAGTTACCAATTACATTGATCAATGGATTACAGAACAAGTAATCAATTTAACTGCCGAAAGGGAGGTCTCAAACCAGAATCCTGATTTTGAGGATGCACTAGAGAAATACAAATTTACCCTACTCAAAAATGCTTTAGAGGAAAAAATAATCTTAGAAAATTTAGATTCAGTAATTTCTGAGGACGAAATTAAAACGGCCTACAATCAGTATAAAAGTTATTTTACTTTAGATAACCCTATTTTTCAAATACGGTTGTTTGGGTTGCAAAATCCAAATAGCAAACAGAAAATATTACTAAGCAAATTGCCAAATGCAAATCAAAAAGAACTTAAAGAATTAGACGATCTTGGTTTTCAATTTGCACCAAGCTATAATTTAAACGACTCTATTTGGCTTGAATTACCACAACTTTACAATTTGATTCCAGCCAGTTTATTCCCAGAAAATAAAATCAAACAAAAAAATATTTTCTTAGAAGCAACTGATAGCCTCGGTTTCGAGTATTATGTATGGGTGAAAAACTATTTACCCGCAGGAGAATCGCCTCCTTTTTCTTACTTAAAAGAAAATATTAGGGGAATAATTCTGTTAAATCGAAAAGAAAAAATAATTTCTAACTATTACCGTGACCTACTTCAGGAAGCAAAACAAAAAAAACAAATTGAAATATTTCACCAAAATTAGTTTAGCTCTGCTGTTTAGCATAACAGCACTAAACTTAAAGGCACAACCTTTAGCCAAAAAAAATAGAATAGACGGAATTGTAGCTGTTGTTGGCGATAAAATTATCACTTTCTCTGAGGTTGAAACTGAACTTGCCAATTTAAAACAACAATCAGAACCTAAAGAGCAGGTGCCAGAAAATGCTCGCTGTCTTATTTTAGACAACCTTGTGGTAAATAAGTTAATGCTGAATCAGGCAGAATTAGATAGTATAGAAGTTACTGAAGAAGAAATTGAAGCCCAACTCGACAGAAGAATCAGATATTTTGTCTCAATGATTGGTTCGGTTGAAAAGCTTCAAGAATATTATGGTAAATCTTTACCAGAAATAAAGGAAGAATTCAAAACGCCAATTAAAGAACAGATTCTAGTTCAAAGAATGCAAGAAAATATTTCTGGAACAACTAAAATCTCTCCAGTTGAAGTAAGAAACTTCTTCAAAAAAATACCTTCAGACAGCATTCCATACTTTGAAACGGAGTTAGAAATAGGCCAATTAGTTGTCTTGCCTCCCAATTCAGACGATGGTAAAGATTATGCAGTTAAGAAACTTGAAGAATTGAAAGAAAGAATTGCGAAAGGAGAGAAATTTTCAACCCTGGCTATTCTCTACTCCGAAGATCCAGGTTCTGCGGCAGAAGGTGGCGATTTGGGCTTTTTCGGCAGAGGAGATATGGTGCCAGAATTCGAAGCGCAGGCTTTTAGATTGAAAGAAGGCGAAACATCTCCCGTTTTTAAAACACCTTATGGTTACCACATTCTTACTCTAGAACAAAGAATTGGAGAAAGGGTTAAAGCAAGACATATTTTGGTAAAACCACCCATTACCAATTCAGAGTTATCAAAAGCAAGAAAACTGGCTGATAGCTTACAACTCTTGTTAGTTGAAGGAAAAATTACTTTTTTAGATGCAGTTAAGCGCTATTCTAAAGACGATGTCTCTAAAAACAATGGAGGCATGTTGCAGAATCCACAAACTGGAAACAACAGATTCTCAGTGGATCAGTTAGAACCAGCTGTTTTCTTCCAAATAGATAAACTTAAAGAAGGCGAGTTTTCTGAACCTGTTGCGTATGTATCGCCAAATGGTGTTAGAGGTTTTAGAATTTATTATCTAAAAACTAGAACAAAACCGCATAAAGCGAGTTTAGAATCAGATTACGATAAAATTCAAACTGCGGCATTAAATGCAAAAAAAGCAGAGACCTTAAATACTTGGCTTGAAAACGCAAAAGCCAAAAACTTTATTAAAATTGAAGACGCATTTTTACAATGTGATGTACTTGAAAGATGGAAAAAACTATGAAATATACCTCTGATGTTGAGGCCGTAGATGCATTAGCGGCAATGAATAAATCCTTACAAGCCGAAGTTGGAAAAGTAATTTTTGGCCAAGAAGATGTGGTAAAGCAAGTATTGATTTCTATTTTCTCGAATGGACACTGTCTTTTAGTGGGAGTTCCAGGATTGGCTAAAACCCTTTTGGTACAAACCATGGCCAATGTTCTAGACCTTTCATTCAACAGAATTCAATTTACTCCAGATTTAATGCCCTCAGACATAACCGGTTCTGAGATCTTGGATAACGATAGAAGTTTTAAGTTCGTAAAAGGGCCTTTATTTGCAAACATTGTACTTGCTGATGAGATAAACAGAACCCCGCCAAAAACTCAAGCTGCTTTGCTAGAAGCCATGCAGGAAAAAACAGTTACCGCTTCCGGAAAAGGTTATCATTTACCTAATCCATTCTTTGTATTGGCAACTCAAAACCCAATTGAGCAAGAAGGAACTTACCCATTGCCAGAAGCACAGTTAGATCGTTTCATGTTCAATATTTGGCTTGATTACCCAAGTTACCAGCACGAGCTAGACGTGGTACGCAATACAACCACCAATCTTAAACCTCAAGTAAATAAAATTTTAGGGGTAGATGATATTCTATTTTTCCAACAATTGGTTAGAAAAGTACCTGTAACAGAGGCTGTTTTAGAATATGCAGTTAAATTAGTTGGGAAAACCAGACCTGGAAAAGGTGGATCTGATCCTTTGGTGGACAAATTTGTTTCCTGGGGTGCTGGCCCTAGAGCTTCGCAGTTCTTAATTATCGGAGCAAAAGCACATGCGATTCTGAATGGCAAGTATGCTCCAGATAAAGAAGATGTGTTAGCAGTTGCTGCTGCGGTTTTGCGCCACAGAGTGGTTTTAAATTTCAAAGCCGAAGCTGAAGGTTACACCGTAGACAGCTTAATTGAAAAACTTTTCTAAGCTGAATTATTTTAAAAAAGATTTGGTTTACAGGCTATAACTAAAGAAAATGTTAATCCTAATTATAATCGTAATGGGCGCTAGCTGGTTTGTAGGCTACCGTTTCAACCAAAAAATTAAAGAGTATTCTGCCACCCCCTTAAGTAAAGGTTTAAGTGGTGCCGAGATTGCACACAAAATGTTATCAGATCATGGCATTTATGATGTAAAAATTGTTTCTGTACAAGGTCGTTTAACCGACCACTACAACCCCTTAGATAAGACGGTAAACTTAAGCCCCGAAATCTACAGTGGAAGAAGTATTGCAGCAGCTGCCGTTGCAGCGCACGAATGTGGCCACGCAATACAACATGCAACAGCTTATAGCTGGTTAACCATGAGATCGAAGTTAGTGCCATTTGTTTCTGCATCA
Organism: Bacteroidota bacterium; assembly: GCA_036804105.1. Classification (GTDB taxonomy): domain Bacteria; phylum Bacteroidota; class Bacteroidia; order UBA7662; family DAIRTB01; genus DAIRTB01. The sequence continues at coordinate 6,284 of DAIRTB010000028.1, forward strand.
TCAAGGTACATGCAATGGGTATTGCTAGCAGGTATTCTTACAATTTCTGTGTTCCCATATTTATTGTTAGCGGGAATTGTTCTTTTCGCTTTAACTACAATTTTCAGTTTTGTAACCCTTCCTGTTGAATTTGATGCTACAAAAAGAGCTTTGGTGTGGTTAGATGGCGCTGGAATAACCGTTTCTAGAGAACACGAGCAAGCAAGAGAAGCTTTAAAATGGGCAGCAAATACGTATGTGGTTGCAGCTTTATCATCGTTAGCGACTTTGCTTTATTATGTTATGATTTTCTTAAGAAGAGACTAAAACAAAACTAGCTATTCTACGTACACCACAACTTGTTAAAAAGGCAACACGATTCCTAGACTGGGGAGAGTCTTCAGTCTACGGAAAATACCTTTATTTAACTTTCGATGATGGCCCGATTCCTGAAATAACCAATTGGGTGCTCGATCTTCTAAAGCAATTCGATGCAAAAGGCACTTTTTTCTGTGTTGGCGATAACGTAGTTAGCCATCCAGAAATATACACCAGAATTATTTCAGAAGGGCATAGTATTGGAAATCACACCCAGAATCACTTAAACGGTTGGAAAACAAATAGTTTAACCTACTATAAAAATGTACTAGAATGTGGTAACCACGTTAAGAGCAATCTTTTCAGACCTCCCTATGGTAGAATTACGCCAAGGCAACTTAAAACATTGAAAGCTAGATACAAAATTGTATTGTGGAATATACTGAGTGGCGACTACAATCAGCAGCTTAGCGAGGAAGATTGTTTAAGCAATGTGGTAGGCCAAGCAAGGTCTGGCGATATTGTTGTCTTCCACGACAGCCTAAAAGCGGCAAAAAACCTTAAATTTGCACTTCCAAAAACTTTGGAGCATTTTAAAAATCAAGGTTTTTCGTTTTTGTCGTTACCATATGTACCTTATTGATACCCATACTCACCTCTATCACAAGCAATTTGATGGCGATAGAAGTGACATTATAAAGCATGCTATGCAACTCGGGGTGAAGAAATTCTTTTTACCCAATATTGATACTGATTCCATTTCGGGAATGCAGGCTTTAACCAACGAGTTTCCAAAAGTTTGCTATGCAATGTACGGTTTGCATCCTGGTAATTTGGAAGATAATTACCAAGAGCAGCTTAACAGCATTCAAGATATCCTCTATAAAAATAAAGAAACAGCTATAGCCGTAGGCGAAATTGGTTTAGATCTTTTTTGGAGGAAAGATAATCTGCCTCAGCAACTCGACGCTTTCGAACAACAAATAAAATGGGCTTTAGAATTAGATTTGCCCATTGTAATTCATTCAAGAGATGCATTAGCCGAATGCTTAGAATTAGTTGAAAAATATTCATCTAAAGGATTAAGAGGTGTTTTCCATTGTTTTGGCGGTTCAGTAGAAGATGCTAAAAGAATTTTTAATGTTGGATTTTATGTTGGTATTGGTGGAACATCCACATACAAAACCTCCAATTTGCCTGATGTTTTAAGGGAAATTGATAGAGAAAAGGTTATTCTAGAAACCGATGCGCCATTTTTACCACCAGTTCCGCACCGTGGCAAAAGAAATGAACCTGCATTTCTACCATTAGTAGCAAATTTAATTTCTGCTTGCTGGGGCTTACCTGTTAAAGAAACTGCAGAAATAACCACAAGAAATGCTTTAAAACTATTCGATCGTGCAAATTAGAAACAAGATTCTAGTTATTTATACAGGAGGCACTATTGGTATGGTTCACAATTTGGAAACCAATACGTTGGTGCCTTTCAATTTTGAGCAAATAAAAGCTGAAATGCCAGAATTGGCTAAGATTAAACATGAAATTGTTTCCCTAGCCTTTAAAGAACCAATTGATTCTTCAAACTCAAATCCTGCACACTGGATAAATTTGGTAGAAATAATAGAAAGCAATTACGATGCTTATGATGGCTTTGTAGTTCTGCACGGCTCAGACACCATGGCATTTACGGCTTCGGCTTTAAGTTTTATGCTCGAGAATCTAGCTAAACCCGTAATACTAACTGGGTCACAGCTCCCAATTGGAGAGATTAGAACCGATGCTAGAGAAAATTTAGTTACATCCATAGAAATTGCAGCCGCAAAAGACAATGGTTTACCTATTGTTCCAGAAGTGGCCATTTATTTCGATTACAAGCTAATTAGAGGCAATAGATCTAAGAAAACACATTCACAAAAATTCGAAGCTTTTCAATCTCCAAATTACCCAAAGTTGGCAACAGCGGGAACTGAAATTGTTTATCACAAAACTTTTATTTTAACGCCTACCAATAAGCCATTAATTGCGCACAAAAACTTAGATTTCAGTGCCAACATAGCAGTGCTCAAGTTATTTCCAGGAATATCTAAAAAATACATTGAGAATTTAGTTGCAGACCTAAGTCTTGATGCCTTGATAATTGAAGCTTATGGAATTGGCAATGCTCCCTCAGAAGATTGGTTTCTAAATGCCATAAGATCGCTGGCAGATAGAGGCATACCCATAATTGATATTTCACAGTGTTTAGGTGGGTCTGTAGAGCTTGGGAAATACGAAACCAGCAACGGATTATTGAAGGCTGGTGTAATATCTGGCAAAGATCTTACGTTTGAAGCTTGCGTAACCAAATTAATGTTTTTATTTGCAAAAAAATTGCCGCCAAACGAGGTTTCTAAATGGATGAAATCGGCTTTAGCAGGCGAGTTAAGCGTTTAGCAAAATCATTTAATTCGGCTAAAACAATGGAAAATGTATTATATTGGCACCCAAATTGGTATTTTCAATGAAACTGTTACCTTTGGAGAGGTGTCCGAGTGGTTTAAGGAGCACGCCTGGAAAGTGTGTATGCGTCGAAAGCGTATCGAGGGTTCGAATCCCTCCCTCTCCGCAATTAACACAGGATTAATATTCAAATCAATCAATAAACATAATTTCGTCAAAACAAAACTGTTCTCTTAATCTTATGAAAAAACTGTTTTTCACACTCCTTGCACTAATTATCAGTGTAAGCGCACTGCAAATGCCTGCATTTGCACAAGACTCTACAAACGTAGACACAACAACTCAAACCGAAGAACCTGCTACTGATGCAGTAGATGAGGAAACAACCGATGCAGATGCTGCAGCCGCTACTCCTCCACCTGCTGATCAAAGCACTCATTACGTAATCAAAACTAAATTCATAGAAGGTGGATGGCAGTGGATGAGCCCGGTATTGCTTTGCTTAATTATTGGTCTCGCTATCGTTGTAGAAAGAATTATTTACTTAAATCTTTCAGCAACTAACAACAAAAAACTACTAGAAAAAGTAGAAGCTGCTCTTAAAACTGGTGGTGTTGAATCTGCTAAAGAAGTATGTAGATCTACAAGAGGTCCAGTTGCTAGTATCTTCTACCAAGGTTTAGACCGTGTAGACGAAGGCCTAGACGTAGTTGAGAAATCAATTGTTTCTTATGGATCAGTTCAAATGGGTCAAATGGAAAAAGGTCTAGTTTGGATCTCATTATTTATTGCACTTGCCCCGATGTTAGGGTTTATGGGTACAGTAGTAGGTATGATCGAGGCATTTGATGCAATCCAATTAGCAGGTGATATTTCTCCTTCATTAGTTGCGGGTGGTATTAAAGTGGCTTTGTTAACAACCGTTGCTGGTTTGATCGTGGCCATTATCCTTCAGATTTTTTATAATTATCTAGTTACCAAAGTTGATGGTATTGTAAACTCAATGGAAGATTCTTCTATTACTTTTATAGACCTTTTGGTAAAAAATAAAATTGCGAGAGGTGCTGAACTATGAGTGATTCAGTTATAAATATCCTACTCTATGTAACCTATGCGCTTGTAATAATTGCAGTAATTGGTGCATTGGGATCTTCGGTTTTGGGCATGTTCCAAAATCAAGAAAAAGCTAAGAAATCTTTATTATCAATTGGATTCGTTTTTGTGATCTTTATTATTTGCTATGTAATAGCCGGAAATGAAGTTTTACCTGCTTACGAACCATTCAATATCGATGCAGGCAAATCTAAACTTATCGGTGCGGGTTTAATCGCAACTTACGTTTTAGGTATCCTTGCCATCGGTGGAGCAATATTTTCAGAAATTAGTCGTTCATTTAAATAAAAAGTTATGGCAAAAAAATCAAGTCGTGGAATCCCGGAAATCAATGCCGGCTCAATGGCCGACATTGCATTTCTTTTGTTAATCTTTTTCTTAGTAACTACTACCATAGATACCGATAAAGGTATTGCTATCAAGTTGCCTCCAATGCCAGAGGATGTTCCTCAAGAGGATAAGCCTATCAAAGAAAGAAACATTCTAAAAGTTCTTGTAAATGCCGCTGATCAACTTTTGGTTGATGGTGAGCCTATACAAATAAAGGAACTAAAGAAAAAGACAAAGCTTTTCATCGATAATCCAAATAATGATCCAACATTAGCGGAAAATCCAGGTAAAGCTGTTGTTTCTTTAAAAAATGATAGAGGTACATCTTACGACATTTATGTTCAGGTTCACAACGAGCTTAAAGCGGCTTATAATGAGCTTAGAAACGAAATGGCAAAAAGAGAATATGGAAAAAGTTTCGAAGATTGTACAAAAGCAGAGCAAAAGAAAATAACTGACTATTACAAGCAGATAATTTCTGAAGCTGAACCAGAAAAAATAGGAGGATAAAATGGCCGTATTTAATAAAAAGAAAAAACCTAGCCCAGCAATTTCTACATCGTCTTTACCAGACATTGTATTTATGTTGTTATTCTTCTTCATGGTTTCTACAGTACTAAGACAAGTTGACTTAAAGGTTAACATTAAAGTACCAATGGCCACAGAAATTCAAAAACTTGAGAAAAAATCTTTGGTAAGCTACATTTACATTGGTGAGCCTAAAGAAGCATTTCAAGCTAAATTTGGAACTGCACCAAGAATTCAGTTAAACGATGCTTTTGCTACACCACAACAAATTGGAGAGTACGTAGAAACTGAACGCAATAATGTAAATGAAGCAGAGAGAGATAAAATAACCGTTTCTCTTAAATGCGATCAGGAAACCAAAATGGGCATTGTAACCGATGTAAAGCAAGAGCTTAGAAAAGCAAACGCACTTAAAATAAATTACTCTTCTGGTAAAAGAGCAGAGGTTTATTAGCAGTTAATAATTCAAGAAAAAGGCCGAAAATCTCTTCAGATTTCGGCCTTTTTTATTTGTATGGAGGCACAAATTGCTAGGTCTCTTTGTTGTAACTTCGTAAAATGGTTCAAAGTATAGATTTAATACGGCAACCCATTGCCAACGAAATGGAGATCTTCGAAAAGAAGTTCAAAGAATCTATGCAGAGCAAAGTTCCATTGCTCGATAAAATTACCCAATACATCATTAAAAGAAAAGGAAAGCAGATAAGACCCATGTTTGTATTCCTCTCTGCCCATTGTAT
>DAIRTB010000029.1:0-1658 GCA_036804105.1 Bacteroidota bacterium
AGCTAGACGAAAATGGAAAAATCAGTAGTTACGACATCGAAACCCAATGCCATTCTGTTTTTAAAAACGTTAGGTTAATTCTCGAAGCTTCTGGCTCTTCTTGGGATAAGTTGGTTGATGTAACCGTTTTCCTTACCAACATGAAGGACGATTTCCCAACCTACAACAGAATTTGGGCTGAATATTTTCAGGAAAATCCACCGTGCAGAACCACTATCGAAATTAATAAGCTTCCAACGCCAATAGCCATTGAGTTGAAGTGCATCGCTACCTTAGATTAATTTAGGCTAGTACGATTTTAAAGCCAATTGTATTTGATGCGTTTCGCCAGGTTCTTTGGTTATGCTTATTACTTCTGCATAGACTTTTCTTCCGTCGTTGCGTAGAAGTCTGATGGTAGTTGCATCTCCAAGTGGCAGTAAGCCAATTACTTGTTTTCGAAACACTACTCGAGGAACGTACAGTCCTGTGCTGGATTCTAGCTTTAATACGAGCTCACATTTTGAGCCGACATTTAAATTGGACAACACCAATTTAAGGTTGTAGCCTTTTGTGGATGCAAGATTTCTAATCCAAAGTAATCTGCTACAATTTCTGCGTCGAGGTGCCTCGTGCGGCATCAAAAGGTTACTTAACCACATATTCCTTCCCCCATTTCTCTATCGATAAAAGCTGCCATTTCTTCTATGAGTTGTTCAGAAATCTGAGAAGCTTGTAATTCTAATTCATTAAAAGCTATAAGACCATTGCAGATTTCGCAGTTGTCTTCTTTCGACAGCCATATCTGATTTTGGCAAGTGCAAAAATGATTTTTCTTTTCCATGGTGTTTTTTATTTGATTCAAAGCTATAACCACCTATTGACATCTTGTGTCAAGCAATTTTACCAATCGAAAAAAAATAAGCTTTTCTAACGCCTATAAGCTGACTTATTTCTCTAAAATTGAATAAACAATAGAATTATGCACCATTCCCACAGAATTGAGGAAGATTTTTTAGGCGAGAAAGCAATACCAGAAAGTGCTCTATATGGAATTCAAACCGCTAGAGCGATGGAGAATTTCAATATTACAGGCATCCCCATTTCATCAGAACCTCTTATAATTGAGGCATTTGCTGAGGTAAAAAAAGCTGCTGCTGTTGCCAATTTCAAATGTGGTGTTTTGAGTAAAGAAAAGGCCGAGGCAATTTCCCTTGCTTGCGAGAAACTAATTGGCGGCAATTACCACGAACACTTCCCAACAGATATGATTCAAGGTGGAGCTGGAACCTCTTGCAACATGAATGCCAACGAGGTTATTGCCAATTTAGGTTTAGAAATTATGGGTAAAGAAAAAGGTCAATATCATTTTCTTCATCCAAATAACGATGTGAATTGTTCGCAAAGTACCAACGATGCATATCCAACAGCATTCAGGTTAGCGCTTTACAATAAGATAAACCAATACTTATTGGTTTTAGAAAAACTTCAACTTGCTTTCGATGCCAAAGGAAATGAGTTTAGAACTGTAATTAAAATGGGTAGAACTCAACTTCAAGACGCTGTACCTATGACTTTAGGTCAGGAATTCAAGGGTTTTGCAACAACTATTCGGGAAGATATTGAACGTTTAAAAGAAGCACAACAGCTAATTCTAGAAATCAATATGGGCGCAACTG
>DAIRTB010000029.1:1668-11648 GCA_036804105.1 Bacteroidota bacterium
AACGCTCCTGATGGCTATCCTGAAATCTGTGTGGAAGAGCTCAAAAATCAAACAGGAATCCCATTTTCGTTGGCAGAAGATTTAATTGAAGCAACAAGCGATACGGGAGCTTATGTACAAATCTCTGGAACACTAAAGCGGAGTGCAATTAAAATCTCTAAAATTTGCAACGATTTAAGATTGCTTTCTTCGGGACCTAGAGCTGGTTTTAACGAAATTAATCTGCCGAAACTGCAACCTGGATCTTCCATTATGCCCGGTAAGGTTAATCCAGTAATTCCTGAGATGGTAAATCAAACTGCGTATTATGTTATTGGGGCTGATGTTACCATAAGCTTAGCGGCAGAGGCAGGCCAACTTCAACTAAACGTAATGGAACCGGTAATTGCGTTTAGTTTACTTAGCTCTTTTGAATATATGACCAAAGCGGTAAACACGCTAGTGGATAAATGCATTTTAGGCATAACTGCAAACGAAGAAGTTTGTAAGCAAATGGTATTGAACAGCATTGGAATTATAACCGCATTGAATCCAGTATTGGGATATGAAGCTTGCTCAAAAATTGCAAAGGAGGCGCTTGCTACTGGAAAATCAATTCATACCATCGCAGTTTTAGAGAAGAATTTGGTGAGTGAAGAAAAATGGGAGGAGATTTTTAATCTGGAAAATCTTATTAATCCGAAATTTATTCAATAGAAAAAACCAAAACATTTTAAAAGTCTAAATACCATTTGCAACTAAGAAATACCTAAAAATCTACGAACTGATTTAAGTATCTTTGCCAAAAAAAGAACCGTGACGCTTATTAAATCTATTTCTGGAATTCGGGGCACAATTGGTGGTAAACCCGGCGAAGGACTGACTCCGATTGACATTGTAAAATTTACCTCAGCTTTTGGTACTTGGATTTTAAGAACCACAAAAAATCCTAAGATTGTTATTGGCAGAGACGCAAGAACATCGGGAGAAATGGTAAATAACTTGGTAATTGGCTCATTAATGGGCCTTGGTTTTCAGGTTATTGACTTAGGATTGTCTACAACCCCAACTGTAGAAATTGCCGTTGCCGAAGAAAAAGCTGGTGGTGGCATTATCTTAACCGCAAGCCACAACCCCAAACAATGGAATGCCTTAAAGCTTTTAAACCATCTTGGTGAATTTATTAGTGCCGATGAAGGTCAGCTTGTGCTCGACATTGCAGAGGCTTCAGACTTTGAGTATGCAGAGGTAAATCAGGTTGGTTTTGTTACGAAAAGAGACGATTATCTCGACATTCATATAGATAAAATATTACAGTTGCCTTTGGTTAATGTAGATGCAATAAAGTCTAGGAAATTCAAAATAGCAGTAGATGCAGTTAACTCTACAGGCGGTTTAGCGGTTCCAAAGTTACTAAGAGCTCTAGGGGTTGATACCATTTTCGAATTGTATTGCGAACCCAACGGCCAATTTCCACATAATCCAGAACCACTTCCAGAACATTTAACTCAAATCTCTGAAGAAGTTTTAAAGCGTAACGCAGATTTAGGTATTGTGGTTGATCCAGATGTTGATCGCTTGGCATTTATTTGCGAAGACGGCAGCATGTTTGGCGAAGAATATACTTTGGTTGCCATCGCCGATTATGTTTTAACCAACAAAGTAGGGAATACCGTTTCCAATCTATCTTCAACAAGAGCATTGAAAGATGTTACGCTGGCTAGAAAAGGCGAATATTTTTCTGCGGCTGTTGGAGAAGTGAATGTGGTAAAACGCATGAAGGAGGTAAATGCAATTATTGGTGGCGAAGGTAACGGTGGAATTATCTATCCTGAGCTACATTATGGAAGAGATGCATTAGTTGGAATTGCTTTGTTCCTAACGCAACTTGCGCAAAACAAACGATTGGTAACCATCCATAGAAGTCATTACCCAAGTTACTACATCTCAAAAAATAAGATTCAGCTTACGCCAGAAATTGATGTTGACTTGATTTTAGAGAAAATCCAAGACAAATACAAGCAATACGAAATCAACACTGAAGATGGCGTTAAGATAGATTTTGGAAAAGATTGGTTACATTTGAGGAAATCTAACACAGAGCCAATTATTAGAATTTACGCAGAAAGCGAGTTCGAAAATACCTCTCAGCAGATTGCACAAAAAATCATTTCCGACATTAAATCTTTCCTGTAAATATGAAAGTCTATTTCGACAACGCAGCCACAACCCCACTTGCCAAAGAAGTAATTGAAGTAATGATTCCGATTATGGAATCTGAATATGGAAATCCATCTTCCACCCATTTTAAGGGAAGAGTTACCAGAAGTCTGATTGAAAAATCTAGAAAAAGCATTGCAAGTTTGCTTGGTGCTTCACCTTCTGAAATCTTTTTCACTTCAGGTGGAACAGAGGCAGACAACATGGTAATTAGGGCATGTGTTGAAGACTTAGGTATTAAGCACATCATAACCAGTAAAATTGAGCACCATGCCGTATTGCATACGGTTGAAGAAATCGCCAAAAAAGGTCATGCAGAAGTTAGTTTTGTGGATATCACAGAAAAGGGCCATGTAGACTTGGAGCATTTAGAATATCTATTGCAAACAAAACCACGTTCTTTGGTAACATTAATGCACGCCAACAACGAAATTGGAAACATGATCGATTTACATGTAGTTGGAAACTTGGTGCGAAAATACAATGGCTTATTTCATTCAGATACCGTACAAACTGTTGGATACTTCAACTTCGATTTAAAAAGCACTCCAGTAGATTTTATCAACGCAGGTGCGCATAAATTCAACGGCCCTAAAGGTGTTGGCTTTGTTTACATCAATGGTGATGTAAAAATCAATCCAATGATTCAAGGTGGCTCTCAGGAGCGCAACATGCGTGGTGGAACTGAAAATGTTTATGCGATTGTGGGCATGGCAAAAGCTTTAGAGCTTTGTTACGAACATTTAGAAGAAAAGCGTAAGAAGATTACCAGCCTGAAGAATTACATGGCCGAAAGTTTAGTAAGCAACATTCCAGGCATCAGTTTTAATGGCGATTTTGATGGTGCAAGCCATTACACTGTTCTCAATGCCTGTTTCCCAAAAACAGATAAGGCAGAGATGTTACTTTTCAACTTGGATATAAATGGTATTGCAGCAAGCGGCGGAAGTGCCTGTTCTTCAGGAAGTAATGTTGGCTCACACGTTTTATCTGGAATTAAAACAGATCCTGACAGGCCATCTGTTAGATTTTCTTTCGGGCAAGCGAACGAGAAAGAAGAGATAGATTATGTAATAACCTGCTTGAAAAAGATTTTCGAGCTGGAAATGGCGTAAGAGTTGATTTATCTATAGAAATAAAAAGCCATTATTGAATTAGATTTTCCCATTGTAGAGATCTATAACAGGAAAAATCATATCATAATCGTTCCAATTAAGGTTGCCATCCTGAAGCTTAAAGTGAGTAAAGAGCTCTTCGTTTAAATACTTTTTTATGGATGGATGAAGGGATTTTAGCAGGAATGGCTTAAAATCGACCAGAATATTATGTCCATCGTTAAAAAGAATTCGGATTGCAAAATCACCAATGAAATTTGCTTCTTTTATCTCTATTAAGTCGTATTCTGATTCAAAAAAATCTTCAATAATTTTCATTTTATTCTGGTATTTATTTTTTCAAACTCAACATTCTTATGATAAACAAAATAGTCAACCCATTTTTCTATAATTCTATTAGCATAAATTTCTAGAAAAATTTTAAAGTCCTTTAATTGGGCGCCTTTAATTGGTTTCACTCCTTTTACTTGTTTTATCCTTATTTCAACAATTTTGCCATCTACAATATAGAATTCTGCCTTAATTTCAGACTCATTATATTTTGCGTGAACATGAATTGGCTCATGCTCATTTGAGTAGAAATACAACAAAATCCCTAAATACTCAAATATTTTAGGCATTTTAAAATCTTTATTCAAATTTATTAAACGGATGGTATTAATACAACTTACCCAAACGGATTTCGTACTGCACCTTTTTCCATCAGACTAATACCGAAAAAAGCATAATCGTATTTTACAGGGTCTTCGAGGCAAAGGCCGCTACAAAAATCTGTTAGTTCTAGAGCAGCTTTAAAATCGTCGTGTTTGCTTTTTATTAATCCCATTTTTCTGGCTGTTCTGCTTACATGCACATCTAATGGAATTATGAGTTGAGACATCTTAATCTGCTTCCAAACACCGAAATCAACGCCATTTTCATCTTGCCTAACCATCCAACGGAGGTACATGTTTAGTCTTTTACAAGCCGAACCAATAGCAGGTGTTGCCACATGTTTGTAGGTTCTTCGTGGAGCAAACTCATCGTTAAAAAAGAGTTTGTGGAATGCTAAAAGCCCATTTTCTAAGGTTTTACCATCGCTAAGAAAGGCAAATTCTAGGCTGGCGTAGTTTTGGTAAATGAACTTAAGTCGATGTACAAAGTATAGCAAATCCAGCTCATTAAAGGTTCTATGCTTAAATCCCAGTAGATTTTGCAAATCTGATTCTGAGTGGTTTAATATAAAATCGTAAGGAGAATTATCCATCCGTCGTATCAATTCTTTTGTTTTGCTGATGATGGTAATGCGTTGCCCCCAAGCAAATATTGCAGCAAAAAAGCCGCTTATTTCAATATCCTCTTTCTTAGAAAATTGGTGTGGAACAACAATGGGATCGTTTTCTATGAATGATGGCCGATTGTAGATTTCCACCTGTTCGTTCAGAAAATCTATAAACTGCTCGGTAGTAAAATACCTGTTCAGAATGGGAGCATCAAAAATCATATTTGCCGTTAAGAACGCAAAGATTGAACTATTAAAAACTATTTGTGGTGGAAAAGCAGAAAAAACATCACCCGAAAAAAATAGAAAAGGGGGTTAGCCTAAACCAACCCCCAACAATAATTGGTTAAATATTTTATAGTCTGATTCCGTAGGTGAGCATAATGCCTATGCGACTAATTTTGCTTACACCACCAACTTCAAAACTGTTGAAGTCAGCTGGAGCATCCCAAGGAATGTCATTTAGCGAATATTGACTTCTATAGAAAGAGAAAGTTGAAAGAACGCCGCTCACATCTAAGAAAGAAGTTTTACCTCTGATTCCAAAGCCGAGCGAAAAATCTGTTTGAGCCAAATCACCACCCTTAGTATCTATGCCATCTCTGTAAGGGCTATCCCAAAGGGCAACACCAGCTCTTAACGCTAAGCCATTTAATTTGTACTCTCCACCAAATCTGAAATTGTTTGCTGCCTGATACGTGTTTTGAATATCTGCATTAAGAGAAGATGAGAAGAATCTATCTGGTGTACTGTATTGCATTTTGCTGTAATCCACTCGCTCATAATCAGCAGAGAAGAATCCTTTGTCTTCGAAAAGTATCGCTAAGCTGCCCGTAACTTTTCCTGGGGTTCTCAAGGTGTAATCGTAAAGGTTGGTATTAGATAAATTATAGTTTTCTGTTATTCCATTAAAATTTACAGACGAATTTATGGTAGAAGTATAGGAGTCATTTATGCTGTAAAAGGTATTGGATTCATAGCTCAAACCAAAGCGCAACCATTCTGCTGGAGTTACAATTGTACCGATTTTAACATTCACACCTGTACCTCTAAGGTCGATAGCTTCTGTTAGATCGTAATTGTTAAAATCTTCAATAGTTCCGTTTAAATCTGATTCTCTAAAGGTAATTGTATTTCTATATCTTAAGGTATTCAAACCAACGCCGCCACCAATAAAAAACACATTTCCGTAGTTGGCTCCTAAATTGAACGCCATTTCACTGATATTTCCTCTTCTCATAATTAACTCAGATTGTCTTAACCTTGAACCATAAGGAATCACATCGAAAAAATCTCCAACACTACTATCTGGGTTAATAAGATATGCTTCGTATGCAAGTGAAGATAAATTGCTTAATCGGCTGCTTGCCAAACTATCTGAACTTCTTGTTGCATCTTGAGCAAAGAAATCTAATAAGTGTTTATTCCTTGAAAGAGAGAATTTGCTTGGTAATTTTGTCTTCGGTTGTAGGTGAAAGAGTAATTAACAAAATTCCAGTCGTTTTTAGAATCCTCCTTAAATTTCTTTCTAACATCTTTAGTGCCTACAAACCCAAAATTTCCTAGAGAGGGGTGAAATCTCAATTCAGAATTATTTTGCCCTAAATACTCGGTGTTTGAATTTACAAAATTTAGGCCAAGACTTGCTGTAAAATAGTTGTTTCTAAAAACGCCCACGCCTGCTGGGTTTATTGAAACGGCACCAAGGTCGCCACCAAGTGCTCCAAAAGCGCCTCCTGCTCCAAGAACTCGGGCAGTTCCGAAGGTTCTGTTGAGCGACATATTTAAGGCATCGTCGGCTGTTTGTGCAAAACCTGTTAATGCAAGTGCCGAAAGTGCTAGGGTTAATGTTATTTTTTTCATTGTTGTAATTTTATTTTGGCATAAAAAATCCCATCCAGTTGATTCTGGTAAAATCAGATGGATGGGAAATTAACTTGTTTATTTAATTTTATCTACCGCCTCTAGATGCACCACCGCCTGTGCTTCCTCTAGAACCACCTCCAGTGCTTCCACCAGAAGAACCTCCCCTACTTGGAGCAGAATATGATCCGCCACCAGAAGAACCTCTACTTGGACTTGGTGATGAGTAAGACCCACCACTTCCGCCTCTACTTGGACTTGGAGATGAGTAAGATGGTCTGCTACTTGGAACAGATCTACCTGGATCTATACTTGGTCTACTTGGTGAGCTACCGTTGTAGCTTGGGTTACTTCTTTGGTATGAAGGAGTTGGAGATTGAGGTCTTGGGTTGTAAGTTCCCGAAGGCGCTCTACTTGCTGGAACATCTCTACTTGGTGCTGGCCTAGTTTGTTGCTGCGGCTGTTGACTTGGTCTAGTCTGTGGCTGCTGTATTGGAGCATTTCTCTGGTAAGAGTCTGGCGTTCTACCACTGTTGTATCTCTGATATTGCGAAGGATTTACCGGTTGTATATTTCTAGGATTTGTAGATTGTGTTGGATTAACATTTCCTCTAGTTGCTGGAACTTGCTGATTTGGTCTGGTAGTAGCTGGCTCTTGCGGCGTTCTAGTAGCAGGTTCAGTAGTTCTTATTGGTTGATTTCTATTTGCAGGTGTAACTGTAGCATTTGGATTTCTAGTAGCTGGAGTAGTTGTTACACCATCTCTACTAGGATTCTGTGTAGATGTTGGTCTACTATTTAAATCTCTTCCGCTTGTTGCTGCACCTCTAGTTGCTGCGCCTCTTGTTACGGCTGCGTTACGAGTAGCGTTTGGATCTACAACTGCTCTTGTTCTACCATTTGTAGTAAGAGTACCTGTTCTTTCAGAAAGTACTGTTCCTCTGTGTACAGCTTCTCTGGTAACTGTACCAGATCTTGTAGAAGTATTATAAGCCGTTGCTGCTCTTGAGTATCCACTAGTTGATGCAGCTCTAGAAGTTCTTGGTCCGTAAGTTGTATTGCTACGTCTTCCGCCGCCATCGTTTATGTTGTTGCCACCCCAGCCGCCTAAGCCACCACCGCCAGCGTAAAATCCATTAACAAAACCTCTGTTGTAAGCATTTCCATAACCCCAAGGAGAGAAGAATGGATCGTAAAATGGGTTGCCCCAACCTGGATAATAACCTGCATTCCAACCACAAGCCCATGGGCTGTATCCCATCCAAGGGTTGAAACCAAAACCTCCACCGAAGCCGCCGCCAAAACCTGCGCCCATGTATGGATTCCATCCGTAAAAGAAGGGATCGTAGAAGCCGCCTATGCCAAATCCGTATCCGAAACCAGCATTAAAGCCATTCCATGTATTCCAGCCAACAGAGAAACCAGGTCTCCACCAAGGACGAGCAAAAATTGGACTTCCAACTACTATGTTAGGGCCAAATGCAAATGGATCTAGACCATTAATACCATCGTTGTAATAATTGTTGGTAATGTAATTGTTTCCTCCAGATTGGTAAGATTCTGTTTGCGGATCGTAATACTGTTGTTGGGTTTGATTCCCACCATTGTTGTTGTTCATGTAAGAATCAAACACCTCATTTCCACCAGTATTATTTTGGGTAGAATTGTTGTTGTACTGATCGTTGGGAACAGGTTGTGAGTTGTTTCTGGGTGCTACCACTTGTTGTTGAACCACGGGTGGGTTGGCGCTACGTCTCATGTAGAGATCGTCGCCAGCGGTAGTTCCCACATAGGTGTTCGTGCTACAAGATGCAAGAGCAGCAAGCGTTCCTAGTGCGATTATATTTCTGAGCGTTTTCATTATATTGTCCTTCCTTTTGGATAAAGTTATAAAATCTGTGTGTCTTTTTAAATGTTGTCTAAATTTGCACACACAACTACTAACAAATTTCATTCCAAAAGTTCATTATGGCAAAGGAAATAACACCAAGAAACCAAGATTATAGTCAATGGTACAACGATTTAGTACTTAAAGCAGGCTTAGCAGACTATTCTGCTGTGCGGGGTTGTATGGTTATAAAACCTTACGGATATGCCATTTGGGAGCGTATGCAGGCTATTCTAGATGGAATGTTTAAAGAAACTGGTCATCAGAATGCATATTTCCCATTATTTATTCCTAAAAGTTTTTTTACGAAAGAAGCGAGCCACGTAGAGGGTTTTGCAAAAGAATGTGCGGTAGTAACACACTACCGTCTAAAAAATGATGCAGATGGAAGCATTATTGTTGATCCAGATGCCAAATTGGAAGAAGAACTTATTGTAAGACCTACCTCAGAAACCATTATTTGGAATACATATAGAGATTGGATTCAAAGTTATAGAGACTTACCAATTCTTATTAATCAATGGGCCAATGTGGTAAGATGGGAAATGAGAACTCGTTTGTTTCTAAGAACTACTGAGTTTCTTTGGCAGGAAGGCCATACAGCTCATGCCACTAAAGAAGAGGCAATAGCAGAAACCAAACAAATGCTAGAAGTATATGCCAAATTTGCAGAACAATACATGGCTGTACCAGTATTAAAAGGTGTTAAAACCGCCAACGAACGTTTCGCAGGTGCGGTAGACACGTATTGTATTGAAGCTTTAATGCAAGATGGTAAAGCTTTGCAAGCTGGTACGTCTCACTTTTTAGGGCAAAATTTCGCCAAGGCCTTCGATGTGAAATTTGCAGGCTCAGATGGTAAATTGGAGCATGTTTGGGCAACAAGCTGGGGTGTTTCTACCCGTTTAATGGGCGCATTGGTTATGGCACACTCAGATGATGATGGTTTGATTCTGCCTCCGATGTTGGCGCCAATTCAGGTGGTAATTGTTCCTATACATAAAGGTGAAGAAATGTTAGAACGTATTAATGCCGTTGTAGAACCGATTGTTGCAAAACTTAAGGCGAAGGGCATCACGGTTAAATATGATAATTCTGACAAAGCTAAGCCAGGTTGGAAATTTGCTGAATATGAGATGAAAGGCATTCCAGTTCGCTTGGCTATTGGACCGAAAGATTTGGAAAACGGAACTATTGAATTGGCTCGTAGAGATACAAAAGAGAAAATGACCATCCAATTGGAAGGCATAGATATTAAGGTTGAACATATGCTGGAAGCCATCCAACAAAACATTTTTCAAAAAGCGTTGGATTACAGAACGGAACTAACAACTCCGGTTAACACTTGGGAAGAGTTTGTGGATGTTCTTGAAAATAAAACTGGTTTCGTTTCTGCGCATTGGGATGGTACATCAGAAACTGAACTGAAAATTAAAGAGCTTACCAAAGCAACCATTCGTTGTATTCCTTTGGAAAATAAACAAGAAGATGGTAAGTGTATTCTAACTGGAAATCCCTCGAAAGAAAGAGTAATTTTTGCTAAGGCCTATTAAGTTAATTTAGATCTGGTTTCACGCAGAGGCGCAGAGACGCAAAGTAAAAACATCATTTTAGCGTCAAAGCGTCTTTGCGAGATTTTTTTAAAGTTTCACGC
>DAIRTB010000030.1:0-11446 GCA_036804105.1 Bacteroidota bacterium
TTTAGGAATTCGCTTGCGTCATGCTTATTTTGATGAGGCATTGAGAAAGGAAAAATCGCTTGAATCTGTCTTAGAAAAATTTCAGGAAGCAAATTTCGATCCTGAGTTCTATAAGCAATATGCTTCCGATTTAATAGTTCAATATAATCAACAGTTCTTCGGAATTCTTAAACTTAAGGATTTCAAACACAAACTAACCAGCTTTTTTAAATAGCAATATGAGAGTTATTCAATTCAGCGGCATCGTAATTTTCGTATCTGGAATAAGCTTGTTTATTGCAGCACTTTTTTCAGGTTCGTTTAACTTAAATAAGGCAATTGTAGATAAAGCCTTCAAAGATGCTAAACCCTTAACCAAAGAAATTTTGCTTCAAACATCAGAATCTCAAGGTTTTCTCGATAAATCCTTTTCCAATTCCTTTCAGTTTTTTAAGGAATTAAGTGCTGTGGTAGTCTTGGCTAACAATCAGATTAAGAAGGCAAGAATTGAAGAAGATGGGATAACAGAAAATCAAACAGAAGAAATTATTAAGCGCTCAACTGTAGATAATCAAGTGGCATATAATGAAAATGTGCTGAACGAGGTATTCGGAAAAACATCACCCACAAAAGAAAAAATTAAGGAGGCAACCTCTTGGATGTTTATTGAAAATAGATCTTATGCTGATGCCAAAGATTTCGAACAAAATCTACTCAGCAAAATTGCTGAACTGAATAGCAACCTTGCAAATGGGTATTATATCGCTACAGATAAATATTTTTATTTCAATATAGTAAGCCAATCTGCAACAGGAAATATTGTCAATAATCCGCTCATATGGTTTTTGCTCACCTTCGGTTTGGGTATTTTAGGTGCTTTGATGTACATAATTCCGAATTTGTTTCTCAAGCCAGTGCCTGGTATTAAAAACAATGGTGTTTATCATAATCCATTCTTAAACAGAGGTTGGGGCGCCTATCCTGTCTTTATTTTTCTAGTTGGATTTTATGTGTTGCTCTACTTTTTTCCCTATTACATTATAAATTGGACAATTCTAGTAACGCCTGTAAAATCAATTTTTATTAAAGGCGAGATGGCATCGCAATGGTTTTTGTACGGTACTTTATACACCGTGAGTATGCTTGTTATGGGCATTAGAATGTTTATAAAATATCGCCACAGTACATATCAGATTTTCAGAACAGCTTCTGTTTTGTTTTTCCAAGTGATTTTTGCTTTTCTTTTAGTGGAAATTATGCCGCTTTTCAGTTTACCTGGAGTAGATCTAAAAAACGCTTGGCCATTAGATTACAATTTCGCAATGGATTGGAATGTACGTAAATACCTCGAAGCTGGTCATTTAGGCAAATTTATGTTTTTTTGGGGGGTGATTTTAGCACTGCTGGTAGTTCCTGTTATGACCTACCTCTACGGGAAGCGCTGGTATTGCTCTTGGGTTTGCGGTTGCGGTGGATTGGCAGAAACCTTAGGCGATCCTTACCGCCAATTATCAGATAAAAGACTTTTTGCCTGGCGTTTAGAGCGTTTTACTATCTATCCAATTTTAGTTTTAGCCGTGGTTATGACCATTGTGGTTGGATACAATACCTACCATGTAATTAATCTTCCTGATGAGCAATTTAGCCACACCCTTTTCGGAATAAATGCTTACAAGATTAACGAATGGTATGGCTTTTTTATCGGATCTATCTTTGCTGGTGTAATTGGAACTGGATTTTATCCAGTTCTCGGCAATAGAGCTTGGTGTAGATTTGGTTGTCCGTTAGCTGCGTACATGGGTATAATTCAGCGCTTTAAGTCGAAATTTAGAATTACTACCAATGGCGGTCAATGCATTTCTTGCGGTAACTGTTCTACATATTGCGAGCAAGGAATCGATGTAAGAGCTTATGCTCAAAAAGGGGAGAACATTGTGCGGGCCTCTTGCGTAGGTTGTGGCATCTGTGCTGCGGTTTGCCCACGTGGAGTTTTGAAACTAGAAAATGCCAGTACTAAAAACAGATTTGTTTCGAACGATATTCTACTTGGAAACAATTTAGACTTGCGAGAATTGCTATCCGAAAAAGAAAACAAGGCCTAATTTTGCAGTTCAATTTTCAGACTCCTTGAGCAAAATTTGTGTTATAATTCCAGCCTTTAATGAGGAAAAAGCAATTGGTTATGTAGTTCAAGCCATTCCAAAAACGGTTGCTCAAATTGTTGTGGTAAATAATAATTCGAACGATAATACAACTGCTGTTGCAGAATTGGCTGGAGCTATAGTTTTAAATGAAGCCAAAGCAGGTTATGGCAATGCTTGTTTAAAAGGAATTGAATTTTTAGAAAAGGAGCATCCAGATACCGATATCGTTGTTTTTTTGGATGGTGACTTTGCCGATTATCCAGAATATTTACCACAATTGTGTAAGCCTATAGAAAATGGCGAGGTAGATTTTGTGCTTGGAGCACGTATTGAAAAACTGCGAGAAAAGAATTCTATGACTCCACAGCAGGTTTTTGGTAATGCATTTGCAACCAGAATGATGAAGATGTTTTTTAAATCTACTTTCACCGATTTAGGGCCATTTAGAGCAATTCGATTTAGCACTTTACTCGATTTGAAAATGCAAGACAAAACCTACGGTTGGACCGTGGAAATGCAACTTAAAGTGCTGAAAAAAGGTATTAGATACTTGGAAATGCCAGTTCCTTACAGAGAACGCATTGGGGTTTCAAAGGTTTCTGGAACCTTAAAAGGGACGATTATGGCGGGTTATAAGATTATCGGGTGGATTTTATTGTACGGTTTATTTAAGAAATAATGGTAATCGCAGTTCTGGCAGTTTATGCTTTGCTTTCTTTTGTTTTATTGGTCTTTGCTTTAAATCAGGCATGGCTGCTTTGGCAGTCAATACGATCAAGAAACCAAGAACCATCCAAAAATACAGCATTTCAAAAAAAGCCGTTTGTAACCATACAACTTCCCATTTACAATGAACCACTTATGGTTGAACGATTGCTTAAAGCCATCGCCCAAATAAAATATCCAAAAGAACTTTTAGAAATCCAAGTCTTAGACGATTCTACTGATGAAACAAGAGAACTCGTTCAGAAAGAAGTTGAGAAATGGAGTGAAATAGGCGTTTTTATGAATCTTTTACAAAGAAACAATCGAGATGGATTTAAGGCGGGCGCATTACGAGAAGGTTTAGCAGTTGCAAAAGGGGAGTTGGTTGCTATTTTCGATGCTGATTTTTTGCCAACTTCAGATTGGTTAGAAAAAGTTGTAAATCATTTCCATGACGAAAACATTGGAATGGTACAAACCCGATGGGGACATATAAACGAGCATTATTCTTGGTTAACCAGATTTGAAGCGATGGCATTGGATGCTCATTTTTTTGTAGATCAAAAAGGGAGATCTGCTTCCAATCTCTTTTTCAACTTCAATGGAACGGCTGGAATCTGGCGGAAATCTTGCATGATTGATGCAGGTAATTGGCAAGCCGATACCTTAACTGAAGATTTGGATTTAAGTTATCGAGCTCAAATTAAAGGTTGGAAATTTAATTACATTCACGAAATAGTTACTCCCGCAGAGTTACCCATAACCGTAGATGCGGTTAGGAATCAACAATTTAGGTGGAATAAAGGCAGTGCTCAAAATCTTTTGAAATTGTTGCCGCTACTTTTTGCCGCAAAACAGATAAGTTGGAAATTGAAATTGCAAGGTTTCTTTCATTTGACTTCCTCTTTGCTTTACCCAATCAGTTTATTGTTGGCCATTTTAAGTGTGCCTGTTTTGTATTTCAAACATGTAAGCATTCCTGCACCCTTATATTATCAGATGATGTCTGTATTGCTGCTTGCTTCGCTAGTATTTTTTAGCATTCAATGGCGTGTGTATATGGCGAAAAATGGTGGTGGAATAATTCGATTTTTCAAATTTCTGCCACTATTTGTTGGATTTTATGTCTTCATTGCAGGAATAACCTTGTACAACTCAATTGCAGTTTTCGAGGCGATTATCAGAAAACCAAGCGCATTTTTACGTACGCCCAAATTTAATGTTCAAGCGAATTTAGGCTTTAAAATGGGCAAAACTTCTCCCATAAAATTTCCCAAAGTTTTAGTTTTAGAATTGATATTGATGTTTTATTTCGTTGGTGCCTTATTTGGTGCGTTTCGCTTAAACGATTTTGGATTGCTGCCTTTCCACTTTATTTGGTTTGTAGGTTTCGGTGCGATGCTTTTTCAGTCGTTAAAAGAATGGGGGCTCGGTTCTAGAATTATTAAAATGGTGGAAATAAAATCACTGAGAAAATAGCTTTTTTTAAAAGTGAAATGTCAAGTAGTTTGATGTCTTAAATGGACTCAAATAACTTGTTACACTTTTTCTGTTACGATATAAAACGTAACAATTATATCGTAACAAATTTTGTTACGTTTTTTTTGTTATGATTTGAAACGTAACATTTTTTCCCTAACATTTTTTTCTAGTTAGTTTAAAGTCACCTTATTGCATCCTAGTGTAAATGCTAAGATTTAGGGTGATAGCCAATATTCCCCCAAAGGCCGCCTGTATGAATCATCAATACTCTTTCGTTTGGTAAAACTGCGCCTGATTTCATAAATTGATAAGCGCCATAAAGGCATTTCATGGTGTAAACGGTATCTAGCATAATTCCGGTTTCTGCAATAAAACGTGTGGCATGGGCTTCAATCTCTTCGGGTAGTTTTGCATAACCTTTGCCAATGCAGTTAGTATGTAAAACAAGATGTTCTGTGCTTATTTGGAGTTTCTCTAAATTCTCAAGAATTTCTGAAGCGTTTTTTAATACGCAAACCCCATGAATTTTCGTCCCGCTTTTGTTGGCCTTCAGAAGCCCTGCAAGAGTAGTTCCAGTACCAACGGCAACAAAGATGTGGTGGTAATGTTGATCTAATTCTTCAATAATTTCTTCACAGCCAAGAAGCGATTTTTCATGGAAACCACCTTCGGGAATTACATAGGTTTTGTCTGAAGTATAAGTTTTTACCAAGTTATTTTTATCTCTGTAAGCGGTTCTACCCACTGGAATAAAAGTAGTTCCATACCACTTGGCCATTTGCTGCATTGCATTCTGTTGCTCGTTTTCGTCTTGGCGTACAAGAATTTTTACTTTTATTCTGTTTGATGAGCCTGCAGCAGCTAATGCTAAAACGTGGTTAGAATATGGTCCACCAAAACTAAGAATTTCTTGATAATTATTCCTCTTAAGTAGCTCAAAGTGAGCCACTAATTTACGCCACTTGTTACCTGAAATTATTGGGTGAATAAGGTCGTCTCTTTTCATAAAAAAAGCTACTCCTGTTTCCAAGTTCCCAAAATAATCAACTGCATGTAGGGGACTTGGTAGGAGTAGCTTTTCCAAAGTATTTTTAATAGTTACTTAACCATTATTTTTTCTGTTTGAAGAATTTTTGTTCCAGCTATTCTTACAAAGTACATACCTGGTTTTACATTTGGTAAATCAAATTGAAAATTCGCCACATTTTGGGGAACTGCTAAATTTATTACCATTTTGCCTTGAAGATCTGTGACAGTAATCTTTATATTTTGACTTAATAAATCAATGAAATCTAGCTTTAGTGTTCTATTTCCGTCCGCTAATAAAGTTGGGTACAAGATTACTTTGGTATCATTGGCCTCAAATGATGCATTGCTGGTAATGCTGCTTGTATAAAAAAAGCTAATAGGCGAAAAAGTTGAGCAATAAGAAATTGCATTGTACGCTTTTACTCTCCAATATACTTGTGCATTTGGTGATAATCTATTTCCTAAATAAAAAACCTGTGTATCGGTTACGGTGGTATCGAAACCAAAAGTTAGTGCCAAACTTGGAAATCTACTAGCCTGAACTACATAATGTGTAGCACCAAGCACCGGCTTCCATCTAAAATGTAAAAAGTTTGGTGCATTGTTATTAGAACTATCAATAGGAAATTGCAAATCTGGAGAAGTGGTGACTTCAATATTCATTGCAGGGTTTTGATTTAGTAGGTAAGGTCTTAACACATTCAATGCGTAATTCATCATAGATTTCTGTTGCTGAGTAAATTCATCAACACAGTTATCAGCTGCGTAACCCATTATGAGCGCTTTGTTAACTTGGAACAAATCACCATTGATATCTAATTGTGTAACGGGAAAATTACAGTTGTATCTAAAATCCAGATAATCTGCATCAGTATCACAAAAACCATCCCCAGCTGTTTGGCAGTTTGCAGAAAGTCTAGGCGAAATTTCGGTAGTTCTTGTAACTCTTTCTGCGGATATACTTGTTGGGTTATTAGAGGTTTGATCGAATGGGTGAGGTAAATTTAAATAGTGCCCCATTTCGTGCGCCCAGGTTTTGCTTGTGCCTGTTATACAACCAGGTGCTAAAAACATACCACCTCGAGCATTTGCTCCACCACTAGTTGGCCCAGAATTTGGATACCAAGCAAATCCACAAGCACCAGTTCCAGAAATGTTGCCGATATAAACATTGATTACGTTCGGCACATTGTGAGTACTCGCCATCACATTCGCATCGCCAAATGTGGAAACAATATTGCCTGAAATGTAGTTTATATCGCTTTGCCAGTAAAATGTAAAACCGATGGTGTCGAAAGCTCTATTTAGTTCACAAAGAGCGTTTTGCAATTCGTAAATTGGAAATATATTTTCTGGATTACTTGTTGCGAAGTAATGAATTTTCATTGGAATTTTTTGCTCTGCTTCAGACGCAGTAAAATTTACACGATCCTGATACGGAATGGCGAAATAATTGGCTCTGTCTGCCTCTGTAAAAATGGTACCGCAAGGGGCTAATTCTGTTTGTGCAGAAATGTTATGAGCAAATATTCCAAAAAGGAGTAGTCCCAAACCTAAGAGTTTCTTCATAATTTAATAGATCACAATCTTTTGAACAAAAGATGTTTGAGCATCTTTAATGTTAACAAAATACACCCCAGCTTGGTTTTCTTGCAAGTTAACTTGCATTGAAGTGGTGGGATTAAGTATTAACTGCTGGTTTTGAATTATCCTGCCATTTAAATCCATTATCTGAATTGAAGCATTCTTACTTTGATCTCCTGTGTAATTTATAGTTAACGTTGGAGCATTTCTCGAGAGCAAACTTGGATAGACTTTTATTTCCTGCTCTTTTGTAAGTTTGGAAGTATTAACTCCAAAAGGTGCTGAGGCTGTAAATGAGCCAACAGTACTAAAGTTTGCGCAAACCTCAGTAAACGAAAATGGCTTAACTCTCCAATAATGCAAATTGCCTTGGCCTATTCTTGTTCCCTGATAAAGCAGCGAAGTATCGGTTAAAAGGGTGTCGAATGTTTGTCCTGGTGTAAAACTTGAAAACCTACTAACCTCTAAAATATAATGAGTTGCACCAGGAACTTTATTCCAACTAAAGAAAGTAAAATTTGCTGGATTGTTGGTTGATCCTTGAGCGGGTGTAAGTTTAGTTACAGCGTTAGCAATTGGATTAAATTGAGGATGATTTTGATTTATTAATTGAGATCTCAGATTCGTTATCGAATAAATCATGGTTGCTTTTTGAGATTGGCTGAATTTACTTTGACACTGATCTAAAGAATAACTCATAAAATTTGCAGATTCCGGTCTGAAAACGTCACCGTTAAAATCTGTAGCTGTATGGGTCATGTTACAGCTTGTCCACCCACCTTGAAGGTAATCGGCTTGAGTATCACAAAATCCGTCGGCTGCTGTTGCGCAATTGGCAGATAGTCTTGGGTTTGTTTCAGTAATTCTTGTAACTCGCTCAGAAGATGCGGCAGCAGGGTTTGAACTTGTACCTTGGAAGGTGTGAAATAGGGAAAGGTGATGACCCATTTCGTGAGCCCATGTTGGATTTGGAGCTGGAACACAACCAATATCTAAAACAATAGCTCCTGCATTTGCTCCAGAACCGCCACCAGTAAATGGGAAGTTTCCAAAACCACAAAGAGCATTTGGTGAGAAATTATTCAATTTGGTAAAATAAACATTCATTCTACCTGGAACATTATGTGTAGCAACCATTGCATCACCAACGGCCATATTTGCTAGGGAACTAAAAGTTGGGTTGGTTATGTAATTAACATTACCGCCCATATAAAAGGTTATGCCAATTGTATCAAAAACTTCGTTCAAGTAGCATAATGCATCTAAAATTGCTTTTATTTTTATTACCTCAGCGCCGTTTGCACTAACAATATGAAACTGCATAGGAACTTTGTGGTTGTTTTCAGGCGCAGAAAACGTGGTTCTTGTTTCTAGTGGTATTGATAAGAATAATCTTCTGTGGTCTAAATTATCATCTATTCCACATTTAATTTGTGCCTTACTAATGTTTGCAGTTAGTAAACCCAAGCTCAGGCTTATAAGAAAAATATACTTCACTATAATTTAATAAATGGTTATTTTTTGAGTGCTTACGCTTGAGTTATTTTGAATATTAACTAAATATATTCCAGCAGATAGATTAGAGAGACTTAATTCTTCAGTCGATTCTCCAACATTTACTAAAAGGTTTTTCTTGAAGTGAACTTTCCCATTTAGGTCAAGAATTTGAATATCATAAGCTTTATTATTTAAAGTTTCGAATTTTAATCTGAGATTATGATTGCTCTTATCCAGTACTGTTGGAAAAATATTAACTTTATTTCCATCGGATAGATTTTGCACATTTACTCCAAATGGCGCAGCAGCTCTAAAGTTTCTTCCTAAAGTGGTAGCACCACAATATCTACCATCAGCAAAGGCTTTTACTCTCCAGAAATACGTAGATCCATTGTTTAGACGATTTCCGGTGTAGGTATATTGAATGTTGTTTTGTGCATTTGGTGCGTAATCAACAATAATATCTATTGCATTGGTATTGGTTGCTGAAAAGGTAGAACTAGGAGAAATTTCTAAAACATATTTGGTAGCTCCTGAAACCGCAGACCATGAAAAAGCCACAAAGTTAGCTGGGTTGTTTACGGATCCTGAGGCTGGAGTTAATAAATTAGCTGTGCCAAATGGGGTGTTATTAATGGTTGGGCCATTTGTTTGTGCTAAGGTTAAACGTTGTACAGTTAAACCGTTTAATAAACCGCTTTTTTGTTGTTGGCTGAAACGATTTGTACATGCATCTTCTGCATAACCCATTATTAACTCTTTGGTGGGGGTAAATACATCTCCATTAAGATCGGTTTGTGTATGTACTCTGTTACAATTCCATCTATCTGCAATATAATCTGCTTGAGTGTCACAAAATCCATCGCCAGCTGTTTGGCAATTAGCTGATAGTCTTGGTGAAACCTCATTCGGATTTCTAGTAACTCTTTCTGCAGCTGCACTTGCAGGTGCATTACTAGTAGTTTGGAATGGGTGAAGTAAAGAAAAGTAATGCCCGAACTCATGCGCCCAAGTTTGATCTTGATCGGATGTGCAATTTGGACTTAACACAACTAATCCTTTTGTAAATGCGGGGCCAGGACCTGGGGCATTAGGGGTGTTGGGTAATGATGCAAATCCACACAAAGGTGGTGACATTTGTGAAAGATTGGTAATATAAATGTTGGCATTATTTGCCACATTGTATGTATTTGCCATTGTATTACCTACTGAAAAACTTGGTAGCGGATTAAATGCAGAATTATAGATGTAATTTATGCCACCGTTTATATAAAAGGACATACCAATTGTATCGTAAGTCTTATTTAAATGGCAAAGTGCATTCATAAACTGAATCATCGAAATAGATCTTGTATTTGCATTTGCAGAAACAAAATTCACTTTCAATGGAACGGTATAATTATTTTCTGGCATGGGAGTTAATGCTCTTTGCTCGAAAGGAATTGCGAAATACTGATCTAAGTCCTTCTGTGTTGCGATAGTACCGCAAGGTTGATTTTGGGCTTGAACAAAACTTGAAATGCCTAGGCAGAACGTAACAAATAGTATTAATTGCTTCATAATAAAGTTAAAAATTAAAACGTAAATTTAGAGAAAAACCTTTAAAATCAAAAAGATCTGATAGCTTAAGGGGTAATATTCTATGGTAAAAGCAATATTTTTTCTGTAATTAAGCTTCCTTCAATTCCTTGAATATAAACCACGTATAAACCACTGTTTAAGTTTCCTAATGAAATTTTTATCTGGGAATCAAGCTGAATAGTTGGTTTTGAGATATTTTGAACGATTGCCCCTTGTAAATTAATGATTTTGATATTTTTAATGCCAACTAAATTAAAACCTGTAATGGTTATTTCCTGCCCAGATTTAGTCGGATTTGGATAAATGTTCAGTCTTAATCCTTGTTCATTGTTCACATTTAAAGGAAATGGTGTTCCAGCCACAAAACTTCTCGGTGTTGAATATGCTGCGCAAGCTTCATGTTTATTTAATGCCTTTACATTAAACGAATATGTTGTTCCTGCATTGAGTTTGGTGCCGTTGTAAACCATATAATTATTGCTTACTAAAGTGTCTATAAGCACGGTACTTGCATTTACATTTTGAGCAATTTGAACATGGTACAACGTGGCATTTGGAACTGTTTGCCACTGAAAAAAAGCATCGTTTGCAACCAAAGTTTGCTGTGGATTAGCTACGGGAGCTATAACTACAGGAGCTGCATTCTGAACAGGGTCGTGTGGAGGTCTCGGATATGCCAATAAATTTGGTCGTTGAGAGGTAATAGTAGTTCTCATGGTAGCCCCTTGCTGTGCTGAAAATTTATCCGTACATTGATCGAAAGCGTAACCCATTATTAGTCGGCTGTCGGGTTGAATCATGTCTCCATTAATATCTAAGGAATCATTGAAATTCAAGGTGTTACAATTCCAACGATATCCAACGCAATCGCTTGGTGTATCACACAATAAATCTCCTGCAATGTTACAATTTGCATTGAGTCTTGGCGCAACTTCAGCAAAATTACGGGTTACTCGCTCAGCACCCGGTGTTAAACGCTGTCCAGAAGAGGTACCTTGGAAAGGATGAAATAGCGATAAATAATGCCCCATTTCGTGCGCTAAAGTAGTGCCACCCGGATCCATACAGCCGTAGCTAATAAACATACCCCCTCGGTTTAAACCAACACCTCCACCCGTTCCTGGGAAAGTTGCGAAGCCACAAAGCCCCATAGCTGAAAGGTTGGCCATGTAAACGTTAACTACATTAGCTTGGTTGTAATTAGCAAACATTGTCTGTGCTTGCCCAAAACTTAGAACATTAAACAATGTATTTTCTTTGTAGTAACTTGGAGCTTCTGCTAAGAAGAAACGAATGCCAATAGAATCATATATCTGATTCATTTCGCAAATAGCGGTAAGCATTTTTCTTATCGGAAAAAAATTAGAACCTGCAGAATTGCCCATTACATGAAATTTTATGGGTAAATACTTATAGTTTTCGGGATTTTGATCAGCTATCCTATC
>DAIRTB010000031.1:0-4721 GCA_036804105.1 Bacteroidota bacterium
TTAAAAATCATCAACCCAGATTTAACATCCGTTTAAAAGACGATAAAACCTACCCATATATCGTAATTCGAAACGAACCATTTCCTAGAGTGCATCCTTCGAGAAGGATTATTAGAGATGGAAGTACGTATATTGGGCCCTACGCTTCAGTGCGAATGATGCACACCATTCTGGATTTGGTGCGGAAAATTATTCCACTAAGAAGCTGCAAGTTGAATTTAGCGCCACAGCATATTCAAGCTTTGAAATATCGAGTTTGCCTTGAATTCCAAATCGGAAATTGTAAAGGTCCGTGCGAAAATTTACAAACCTTAGCAGATTATAACGAAGGCATCGTTCAGGTTAAAGAAATACTAAAAGGAAACATTGCTGGCGTTGTTAATCATTACAAGAAAAAAATGCAGGTCCATGCTGCTGCGTATCAATTTGAACAAGCGCATACTATTAAACAGAAAATTGAGTTTTTAGAGAATTACCAATCGAAATCAACCATTGTAAATCCGCTTATTTCTAGTGTTGATGTCTTTGGCATTGCCTTAGAAGAGCGAACTGCCATAGTAAACTACATGCAAATTGAACATGGCGCTGTGGTAAATATGTACGATTTGGAAATCGATCTCACACTTGAAGAAACTTTAGAAGAATTGCTTTTGATTGGCATTGTGGAGTTAAGAGAGAAGTTTAAATCTACTTCCAGAGAATTGGTGGTGCCTACTCCAATTGAATTTGAGATTGCGCCAGATTTAACCATAACGGTTCCCAAAATTGGAGATAAAAAGAAACTATTGGATCTTTCGCTGAAAAATGCTCGTCATCATCTACAAGAAAAACTGAAACTTAAAGATATAACTCGTTTCGAGGACAAAAGCAAAGCGGTAATGCAGCGGATGCAAAAAGATTTAGGATTGAGCAAACCGCCCATTTACATTGAATGTTTCGACAACTCGAACCTCCATGGCACTTACCCAGTTTCTGCCTGTGTTGTTTTTAAGAATGGAAAACCTTCTAAGAAAGACTACCGCCATTTCAATATAAAAACGGTTGAAGGACCAAACGATTTTGCAAGTATGACGGAGGTACTTACCAGAAGATACAGCAGACTGGTGGCCGAAAAACAACCCCTACCCGATTTGGTAATTATAGATGGTGGAAAAGGTCAGCTATCTGCATCGGTAGAAGCTTTAGAGAATTTGCATCTGATGCACAAGATTCCGATTATTTCCATAGCCAAAAACCTAGAAGAACTCTTTTTTCCGAACGATCCAGTGCCATTGTATCTAGATAAGAATTCAATTACCTTGAAAATTATTCAGCAACTACGAGACGAGGCGCATAGATTTGGAATTACTCATCATAGGCAGAAAAGAAGCAAAGGAACTATTAAAACTGGACTTACAGATATTGAGGGAGTTGGAAAAGCTACAGCCGAGAAACTTCTCAACCATTTCCGCTCTGTACACGGTTTAAAGAATGCCAGTGTTGAAGAAATAGGGGCAATAGTTGGGCTTAAGAAAGCTGCTGCCTTGAAAGAAAAGTTGAGTTAAGGAATGCTACGGATTATGAAATATCCTTGCTTTGTAGGTTCTTGAAGTAAATCACGACAATCTGAATTCCGAACCGAAAGTAATTTTTACAAGCATCTAGTAAGCGGAATTGTTTTCAGTTTTAAATTAACCTATACATTCAATTTTTAGTCAGAAAACCCACTTGATTAAACTAATAGGTTTTTAACGTTTAAGCTTTTCAATGATATTTTGTAGTAATGTGTAAAACACATGCAAATTTAATTCGCTTTAATTGAACGTTCTAAATTATTCATTTTGATAGCGTTATGTTTATTTGTAAACATCTACTTTTTGAAAAGAGATAGCATCATTAAAAATGAAAACCTGTTTGAGCATCCCCATAATCTTCACCTTAGATTTTTGGGTGTAAATTTTTCAATCAGAAAAATCAGCAAATAAAGCCAATTGTGCTTCTTAAAAGAAAAAAGTCTGAGCAAGCTAAAACTTTTGCCTCATCCTTGTGCTTTTGGCCTGGGCTTGTTGCCCCAACGTTTCTTTTTAGGTCGACCACCACTACCAGCAAAATTCCCCTTAGGTGGATTTTTATAATCCCAATTAGGGGTCTCCCCTATTGCTTCTGGTAAAGGAAACTTCTCTATTTCGTAACCAATTAAGCTTTCAATCCTGCGGAGTTTGCCAAGATCTTTTTGAGAAATTAGCGAAACTGCTGTTCCTTTTCTTTCGGCACGGGCGGTTCTGCCAATTCTATGAACATAATCTTCTGCATCGGGAGCGATATCGTAATTCACCACCATGTTGATGTTTTCGATGTCAATTCCTCTAGAAAGCACATCGGTACCTACCAAAATTTTGATTTTGTTGTTCTTGAAATCAAGCATTATCTCATCTCTTTCAGCTTGTACTAAACCAGAATGGAATGCTTTTATGGAGAATCCAGCCTTTTTTAAATCGTAACCTAAAGATTTCACTTTCTCTTTGGTGGATGCAAAAACAATAACCGCATCGTCTACTACTTCTTTGAGTAAATGCTTCATCATTTCAACTTTCTGAGCTTCCTCAATAAAGTAAACTCGTTGGGCAATGCCTTCAGCTGGTTTAGAAAGCGAAAGGATTATTTCTTCTGGATTGATAAGAACTTGAGCTGCCAACTGTTTAATTTTCGGAGCCATGGTAGCCGAAAACATCAAGGTTTGGCGTTGCTTTGGCAGAAAACTTATGATCTTCTTAATGTCGTCTATAAATCCCATGTCCAGCATGCGGTCAGCCTCATCTAAAATAAGATGTTCTAAATGCTCGAAATTGATGCCACCCGATTGAATCTGAGCTAACAATCTACCTGGAGTTGCAACAATTATTTCTGCTCCATTGTCTAAGGCACGTTTTTGCTGCACCCACGAAATGCCATCGCCCCCACCATAAATTGGGATTGAACTTACCCCAGTAAAATAGCCTAAGCCTTCAATTTGCTGATCTATTTGTTGGGCCAATTCACGAGTTGGTGCCAAAATTAGGGTATTCAATCTGCGAATATTCTTCGACAGCATTTTATGAATTACGGGCAATAAATAAGCGGCAGTTTTGCCAGTGCCGGTTTGCGCACATGCAATTAAATCTTTTCCAGCTAAAATTTTCGGAATGGCAAGTTCTTGAATGGGCGTGGCCTCAAAAAAATTCATGGCATCTAAGCCATCTAGTATGTAAGGGTCTAAGTTTAACGATTCGAAATCCAAAATAAATGTTTTAAGTAAAGATAGCAGTAATTGTGTATTGCAAAATAAAATCATAGAAAAAGAAACTTTATTGTTTTCTTTTTTCATATTTGCAGAATCTTTCGGTAACTGGTTTAACGCCCAGTTTTAATAGGGAATTCCGTGTAAATCGGAAACAGGCCCGCTGCTGTAAGCCTCACAAAAGGTAAACGTCAATCTTAGCCACTGTAGCAATATGGGAAGGCCGATGTTTATGAGGCAAAGTCAGAAGACCTGCCGCAAGAGTAGTATTCATAGCTTTCGGTGTCAAAAGCGGCGAATGTTCCTTTTTTTGGATTGGGATTTTCTTAGCCTCATCGGGTTATGAAGTTTTGGTAACGCTAAACTTCATCTCTTGAGAAAAATTATTTTAATTGCTTGGGCAATAAGCATTTTGCCCATGTTAGTGTTTGCACAATTGTCTGATACCCTTAAACTCAAGGAGGTTTCGGTATCGGCTTCTCGTATTCATTTACACGAGCAGGCTAGTATTCTTTTAAAACCAGACAGCACATTTAATGCATTGGCTGTTTCCAACAATTTAAGCGACAATCTTTCTCTATTTAGCGCCACTAGTTTCAGAACTTATGGATTGGCGGGTTTAGTTACTCCTTCTGCAAGAGGAACTGGCGGAACACACACAGCAGTACTTTGGAATGGGTTTAATCTACAAAGTGCGATGAATGGCGTTATAGATCTTTCGCTTGTTAACCAAAATAGTTTTGATGAAGTTTTGTTGATGAATGGCCCAAGCGGCAGCATTTGGGGGAATGGCGCAGTTGGTTCTGCTATCAGTTTGAATAGTAATGCTGATTTCATTCCAGACACTAGCTTGATTCTGAATTTCAGGAAAGGAAGTTTTGGTTTGACTGATGGTTTAGCTGAATTTAAACTTTCGTCTCAAAAGGTTGAAAATCAAACATCGGTACAATACCGCACTGCGCACAATCAATTCAGTTTTCAAGACAATACGGCATTTATTCCGCAAGAAAGAAAAATGGAAAATGCCAGATTTAATCAGCTACACCTAAAAAACAACTTGTTTTTCAACTTGAAAAAGAATTACAAATTAGGTTTCAATGTCTGGTATATGAACTCCAACCGAGATTTACCAGCAGCAATAACAGCAATCAACAATCTTGAAAACCAAAAAGATGAGGCATTGCGTTTTAGTGCAAGCATTAATAAATGGACTGCAAAAGCGAATTTCCAATTGAGGTCTGCCCTATTTTATGAACAAATTAAGTACAAAAATCAGGTTCTAAAAATTGAAGATGAAGCTAGATCTACTACAAGCATTACCGAGTTTGAAGTAAATTACTACGCTTTTCAAAACACAAAAGTCTCCATGGGTTTGCATCAAGGAGTTTACAATGCCCTTTCGGCAAATTTTGGCGGCGCTCGAGAGCAGCTCAGATCAGCTGCCTATGCTGCCATTATCCACAAA